>JASHXJ010000188.1 GCA_030043595.1 Trebonia sp. | reverse complement strand
CCAGATGCTCACGTCCGTGGGCCTGCCGGTCTCCTACTCCCGCGCCGCCTGGCCCCGGCTGCGCGAGGGGATGAGCCTGGACAAGAAAACCCGCGGCGACCGGCTCCGCATGGTAATCCTGGACGGCGTGGGAAACCCGATCATCCTGGACAGCCCGCCGGAATCGCTGCTGACGGACGCCTACGCGGCGGTGTCGGCATGACCCGCAGGGTGCTCGTGCTCAACGGGCCGAACCTGGGCCGGCTCGGCAAGCGCGAGCCCGCCGTCTACGGCACGGCGACGTACGCGGACCTGGTGGCGCTGTGCGAATCGACGGGCAAGGAACTCGGCCTCGACGTCGACGTCCGGCAGACCGAGTACGAGGGCGAGCTGGTCACCTGGGTGCACGAGGCATGCGACGAGCGGCTGCCCGTCGTGCTGAACGCCGGCGCCCTCACGCACTACTCCTACGCGCTGATGGACGCGCTGAAGATGCGCACCGCGCCGCTGGTGGAGGTGCACATCTCCAACATCGCGGCCCGCGAGGGCTTCCGCCGCGAGTCCGTGGTGACGCCGGTGGCGGACGGGATCATCGCCGGCCTTGGCTTCCAGTCCTACGTGCTGGCCCTGCACGCGGTCGCCAGTCTCCTGGAGCGCGCGTGATCGTCCTGGTCGGCTTCATGGGCGCGGGCAAGACGACCGTGGGCCGCCTGCTCGCGGCCAAGCTCGGCCTGCCGTTCACCGACAGCGACCCGGTGATCGAGGACCGGGCGGGCAAGCCGATCCCGCGGATCTTCGCCGACGACGGCGAGCCGGCGTTCCGCGCCCTCGAGCACGAGGTGATCGCGCGCCTGCTGGCCGGCCCCGACACGGTGCTCGCGCTGGGCGGCGGCGCCGCCGAGCACCCGGCGACCCGCGCGCTGCTGGCCTCCGTCCCCGTCGTCTTCCTGCGGGTCGGCTACGCCGAGGCGATGTCCCGCGTCGGCGGGGACAGGGGCCGGCCGATGCTCGCCCGCCCCGACGTGACCGAGGTCTACGACCGCCGCCAGGCGACCTACGCGCAGCTGGCAACCCTCACGGTCGACACCGACGGCCGCGCCCCCGACGACATCGCCCTCAGCGTCCTCCGCGATCTTTGTGCGTAGTCCGGCCCCGCCTGGGGGGCAAAACAACGCACGATCATCCGGCGATGCTCCCCGGCACCCGGTGCCTATACATTGACAGCTGACGTTCACCTGCAGACCAGACCGGAAGGCCCAGTGATGCGCGTAGGGATGATGCTCGGCTACGCCGGCGGCTTCAGTCAGGCGGTCGAGGAGCTTGGCGACTTCGAGCGGGCCGGACTGGACATCGTCTTCGTGCCCGAGGCGTACTCCTTCGACGCGGTGAGCCAGCTCGGGTTCATCGCGGCCCGGACCACAACGCTGCAGATCGCCTCCGGCATCCTGCCGATCTACTCCCGCACGCCCGCGCTCACCGCGATGACCGCGGCCGGGCTGGATTTCGTCTCCGGCGGCCGGTTCACGCTCGGCATCGGCACGTCAGGGCCGCAGGTGATCGAGGGCTGGCACGGGGTGCCCTACGACGCGCCGGTCGGGCGGACCAGGGAGCTCATCGAGATCTGCCGGCTGACCTGGCGCCGTGAGCGGCTGGACTACAAGGGACGCTACTACCGGCTGCCGCTCGAGGGCGGCACCGGCCTTGGCAAGCCGCTGAAGCTCATCAACCACCCGGTGCGCGAGCGCATCCCGATCGTGGTCGCCGCGCTCGGCCCGAGGAACGTCGCCCTCGCCGCCGAGCTCGCCGAAGGCTGGCAGCCGATCTTCTACTTCCCGGAGAAGGCGGCGATCGCGTGGGACGCCCCGCTGGCCGAGGGCCGGGCCACGCGGGACGCCTCCCTCGGCCCGCTGGACGTGATCGCGGCCGCGCCGCTGGCCATCGGCGAGGACGTGACCGGGCTGCGCGAGCTCAGCCGGCCGTTCTTCGCCCTGTACATCGGCGGCATGGGGGCGCGCGGCCGCAACTTCTACCATGACCTGGCCTGCCGCTTCGGCTACGAGCACGAAGCGGACCAGATCCAGGACGCCTACCTGGCCGGCCGCAAGGACGAGGCGGCGGCCCTGGTTCCCGCCGAGCTCGTGGAGAAGACCTCCCTGATCGGCCCCGACGGCTACGTCGCCGAGCGCCTCGCCGCGTTCCGGCAGGCGGGCGTCAGCACGCTCAACGTCACCCCGCTCGCCGCCTCGCACGCCGCCCGCGTCGCCGACATCGAGCGCGTCCGCGACCTCGCCGGCTGACTCGGCTCACGCGCGGCGTGCGCGGACAGCCCGCGGCGTAGAGTTCAGGGCATGCCGGAGATCCACCAGGCGCGCCGCCGCCGCGCGCAGGAGATGGCCAGGGACCTCGGCGCGGACGCCGTGCTCGTCACCGCCGCACCGAACGTCCGCTATCTCACCGGCCTCGCCAGTTCCAACGCCGCGCTGCTGCTGCCCGCCGACAGCGCCGACGGCGGCGGCGTGCTGGCCACCGACTCCAGGTACGCGCTCGCCGCCGAGCGCGACGCGCCCGACCTTGAGCTGCTGACCGAGCGCTTCATCGAGGGCAGGCTCGCGGCCGAGGCGGCCCGCCGCGGCGTCAGGACCCTCGCGTTCGAGGCGCAGGAGATGACGGTCGAGCGGCACGCCAGCCTCGCGGCCAGGGCGGAGGGAGTCGCCACGGTCCCGTTCGGGAGAAAAATAGAAGAGCTACGGATGGTGAAGGATCCGTCCGAGCTCGAGCTGCTGGCCGCCGCCTGCCGCATCAGCTCGCAGGCCCTCGCTGATGTCCTGCCCGAGATCCGTCCAGGTTTGTCCGAACGAACCCTGGCTTCTCTCATCGACTACCGCATGACCCAGCTCGGGGCGGACCGGCCCGCGTTCGAGACCATCGTGGCCAGCGGCCCGAACGGCGCCATACCGCACCACGTGCCCACCGATCGCCCGCTGCGCCGGGGCGACCTGGTGACGATGGACTTCGGCGCGCTGTATGGCGGTTACCACGCGGACATGACCAGGACCGTGGCGGTCGGCGAGGCCGCGGGCTGGCAGCGGGACGTCTACGACCTGGTGGCGCAGGCGCAGCGGACCGGGATCGAGGCCGTCGAGGTCGGCGCGGAGGCGGGCGCGGTGGACGCCGCCGCCAGGGAGGTCATCGAGGCGGCCGGGCACGCCGAGCACTTCCAGCACGGCCTCGGCCACGGCGTGGGCCTGGAGATCCACGAGGCCCCGATGCTGGGGTACGGCGCAGCGGGTAAACTGGCCGATCGGGTTCCTGTCACCGTCGAGCCTGGTGTGTACCTGCCCGGAAAGGGCGGCGTCCGTATCGAGGACGTCCTGGTCGTGACGGCCGGCGGGGGAGCCCGGATCCTGACTTCGACTACCAGAGAACTGCTCGTCCTGTAATGGGGAGACCGACCCGTGGCAACCACGAACGACCTGAAGAACGGAATGACGCTGAACCTTGAGGGACAGCTGTGGAACGTCGTTGAGTTCCAGCACGTCAAGCCCGGCAAGGGCCCAGCCTTCGTGCGGACCAAGCTGAAGAACGTGCTGTCCGGCAAGGTCGTCGACAAGACGTTCAACGCGGGCGTCAAGGTGGACGTGGCCAGCGTGGACAAGCGGGAGATGCAGTACCTGTACCGCGAGGGTGACGACTTCGTGTTCATGGACCTGACGGACTACGAGCAGCCGCGCATCCCGTCCGCGGTCGTCGGTGACGCCGCGAACTACCTGCTCGAGGAGCAGACGGTCACGATCGCGTTCAACGAGGGCACCCCGCTGTACGTGGACATGCCCGCCGCGGTGGAGCTGGTGATCGCGCAGACCGACCCCGGCCTGCAGGGCGACCGCTCCACCGGCGGCACCAAGCCGGCCACGCTGGAGACCGGCGCGCAGATCCAGGTGCCGCTGTTCATCACGACCGGCGAGAAGGTCAAGGTCGACACCCGCACCGGCCAGTACCTCGGCCGGGCGTAGCCTTGCCCGCTCGCAGCAGGGCCCGCAAGCGGGCTCTTGACATCCTCTTCGAGGCCGAACTGCGCGGGCTGCCCGTGCTGGAGGTGCTCACCGAGCGCCAGTCGGTTGGCGAGCAGCCGGTCCCGGAGTACGCGGCCGAGCTTGTCCGCGGCGTGGCCGCGCACCGCGACCGGATCGACGCGCTGATCTCGGGAAACGCGGTGGACTGGACGCTGGAGCGGATGCCGGCGGTTGACCGCAACGTGCTGCGCCTGGGGATCTACGAGCTGGTGTGGGCGGACGACGTGCCCGACGGCGTGGCGATCAGCGAGGCGGTCCTGCTCGCCCAGAGCC
>JASHXJ010000187.1 GCA_030043595.1 Trebonia sp. | reverse complement strand
CGCGCCGGCGCCGGCCAGCAGCACCGGCCGCCGCGCGCCGCGCAGCCGCCGCAGCGGGTCCTCGCCGTAAACATCCAGGGTCGCGGCGGCCGGGGTCAGCGGCGGCACTGTCCCGCCGTTCTCGCTGCCGGGCACCGTCATCCCGAACGAGTCCGCGGTGACTGTCAGGTGCACGGCGCCTGGCCGTTCGGCGGTGGCGGTCCGCAGCGCCTTGCGGATCACGATGTCCGCTGACCGCGGTTCCAGCCGGGCCGTGAGCTTGCTGACCGGGGCGAACAGCTGGTTGTGGTCAACGAGCTGGTGCGTCCAGTACTGCTCGCGCGAGCTGTCCACCTGCCCGGAGATCGCGACCACGGGGACCCGGTCCAGCGTGGCGCTCGCGACGCCGTTGAGCAGGGCGGTCGAGCCGGGGCCCAGCGTCGACAGGCACACGCCGGGCTGACCGGTGCACATGGCCGCGCCCTCGGCCATGAACGCGGCGCTGCCCTCGCGGACAGCGGCGACGGTGGTCGGGCCGTCGTCGCGGGTCGCCTCGATGAAGTCGACCACGGACTCGCCCGGGTACCCGAACACGTGCGTTACCCCCGCCTGGCGCAGGTAGCCGGCCAGCAGAGCGGCCACTGTCCGTTCGGTATCCATGGGCTTTCCCTTCGGCGGCCGGTCAGTCGGGATCCGGGCGGCGCCCCGCCGCCGTGCTCACGATAGTGTCCGCGAGTGACGCGGGTCACCTGCGACCGCGAGCATGCGACGCCACGAACGCCGCCTGGGCGGCTGACCGGCCGGCTGAGTTACGACCCCTGCAGGCCCGCGACCTTGAGCACCTGCTGCACGAAGGGCACCGCGTGCCACAACGTGACCAGCGACTTCCCGCCGACCGTGAACGAGACGGTGCCGCACCCCGCGCCAACGGCCGACACGACGGCGAGGGTCTGGCCGCGGGCGTCGCGGAACGTCAGCTCCAGGTTCGGGCCGGAACCCGCGGGGCAGTGGAAGTCATAGGGCGGGAATACGGGCAGGGCGTCGGCGAGTGCCGCGATCGTGCGCAGCTCGGCCTTGCTCGTGACCGTGACTGGCGGCCTGCGGCCCGTCACGGTCACCTCGGTCAGCGTCACCGAGACCGCGCCGGCCGGCACTCGCTCGCCGGCCGGCTTGGCAGGCAGCCAGACCACCTGCGAATCGACCCTGATCGCGGTCTGGTTGGCGCCCGCGCTGACCACCTGGACGACGAGCTCGCGCCAGTCGAGTACGGCCGGGACAGGGGGCAGCGAGAACTCGTCCGACCATTCGTAGAGCCCGTCGCGCCCGCCGGCCTCGCCCGAGCCCGCGCTGGCGAAGCGCCGCGGCAGGTGCGCCTGCTCCCAGGCAAGCACCGCGTCCGGCTGACCAGGTGCCAGCCACCAGGACGCGTCGTCCACCAGGTCCCACGATCCGGGCTCCTCGATCGGCTGCTTGAGCGCGCCCCCGGCGGCATCCGGGGCCGCGGGCAGCCGGCGCGCGCCCGCCGGCGGCACGAACGACCCGAGGATCGCCGCCGCGTCGGCCTCGGCACGCAGCCGGGGGGAGGCGGCCGCCGTCGATGACGGCGCCTTCGACGCCGCCAGCGTCTGCACGGTCCGCGCGCTGGGAACCTGCGTCCCGCAGCCGGCCGCAGCGATGGCAGCGCACGCCACGGCGAGCGCTGCGCCCGGCAACCGTTTCATGTCGCTCCCGGTCAGTCAGTGTCGAGTGTCTCACCGGCCACGCTCGATTACGACCAGTTCAGGCCCGCGACCTTGAGTACCTGCGCGACGAAAGACGCCCCGTCCCACAACGTGGGCATTGACTTGCCGCCGACCGTGAAGGAGACCGTGGCGCACCCCGTCTGATTGGCCTCGAGCACGGCGAGGGCCCGGCCGCTGACGCTCCGGAATATCAGCTCAAGTACGGTGCCGGTATAGGCGGGGCAGCTGTAGACACCAGGCGGGAACACGGGCAGGGCGTCGGCGAGTGAGATCGTCGTGTGCAGCTTGGCCGTGTTCGTGATCGTGACCGGGGCGGGCGGCTTGCCGCCCGACAGGGCCGTGGGCGGCATGCTGAGCGTCACCGACTTCGCGCCGGACGGCACCCGTTCCGCGGCTGGCTTGGCCGGCAGCCAGATCACCTGGGCATCGACCCTGATCGCGGTCTGGTTCGCGCCCGCGCTGACCACCTGGACGATGAGCTGCCGCGACTCAAGGACGGCGGGGACCGCGGGCAGCGAGAACTGGTCCGACCATTCCGTCGGCACGCCGCCGGCGTAGCTCGTGCTCGAGCCCGCGCCGGCGAAGCGCCGCGGCAGGTGCGCCCGCTCCCAGGCCAGTACCGCCTGCGGCTGGCCTGGCACCAGCCACCACGACGCGTCGTCCACCAGGTCGGGCGTCCCCGGGGTCTGGACCGGCTGCTTGAGCGCGCCCCCGGCGTAGCCCGGCGCAGCCGTCAGGCGGCGCGCGCCAGGCGGCGGCACGAACGACGCACGGATCGCCGCCGCGTCAGCCTCGGCCCGCTGCCGGTGGGACAGGGGCGCGGGCTTCGACGGCGCCGTGGCCGGCGAGGACGGCGCCTTCGATGGCGACACCGTCTGCACTGTCTGCACTGTGGCAACCTGCGTCCCGCAGGCGGTGATAACGATGGCAGCGCACGACCCGAGGAGAGTCAGGACCGGGAACCGTTTCATGCCGGTTGGACGCCAGGCCCCGGCACAGCGGTTCCCGCCGATAACGGGGATAGAAACCCGCCTCAAATGGTGGTTTTCTATCCCCGTAACGGCAAATCGGCGAGGAGGCAGCGTGCTGGGTAATGCGGGCGCGGACGACGCCACGGCCGCGGTGGACCTGGGCCTGCGGTTGCGCCGCGAAGGGAATACCGAGGGCGCCAAGGCTGCCTACCAGCGGGCCATCGACTCCGGGCACCCCGACGCGGCGCCGGCCGCCGCGTTCAACCTGGGACTGCTGCTGGAAAGCCAGGGGGATGCCGCGGGCGCCAAGGCCGCCTTCCAGTGGGCCATCGACTCCGGGCACGCGGACGCGGCGCCGATGGCCGCTCGTGACCTGGGGCTCGTGCTTGCCGACGAGGGCGACGCGGAGGGCGCCACGGCGGCGTACCAGCGGGCGATTGACTCCTGGCACCCGCAGCAAGCGCCGATGGCCGCGGTCAACATGGGCGTCCTGCTGCGCCGTCAGGGCAACATCGAGGGCGCGAAAGCCGCGTACCGGCAGGCCATCGGCTTCGGGCACCCCGACGTGGCGCCGCGGGCCGCGTTCAGCCTGGGACTCCTGCTCCAGGACCAGGGGGACACTGAGCGGGCGAAGGCCGCCTACCAGCACGTCATCGACTCCGGCCACCCCGACATGGCGCCGCGGGCCGCGACGAACCTGGGGCTGCTGCTCCAAGAGCAAGGGGACACCGCGGGCGCGAAGGCCGCCTACCAGCAGGCCACCGAGTCCGGTCACCCGGACGCGGCGATGGCCGCGTTCCACCTGGGGCTCTTGCTGGAAGGCCTGGGGGACATCGAAGGCGCGAAGGCCGCCTACCAGCAGGCCGCCGAGTCCGGGCAGCCCGAGGCGGCCGAGGGCGCCATGGCCAACCTGCTGCGGCTGCTCGGGGCGGAGCGGTAGGCAGTCATCCGGCCGTGGCCGCGGCCGCGGTCGCGATCCTGGTCCTGCGGAGCACGACCGCGATCGTGGCGGCGAAGAACGCGGCGGTGAAGCACGCGAGAATCAGCCAGTCGACGGCCAGCGCGCGGTCGAACGTCGTGCCGTACGAGGCCAGCAGCGGCGCGCCGAGCGGCGACCGGCCGCTGGCCCACAGCGAGCGGACGCCGAAGCTGTGCCCGAGCGCCTCGAACGCCCACCGGCTGGTCACCGCGTAGCTGACCCAGCGGCCGACCGCGGCCATCGCCGGCACCGGCAGGATCGCGCCGGCGAGCAGCAGCTGCGGGAGGCAGACGACCGCGAGGGCGATCGCCGCCTGCGGCGGCTTCGTGACCGCCGCCGAGATCAGCAGGCCCAAGCCCAGCGCCGCCGCCGACGACAGCAGCAGGGTCACGAACGCCGCGGGGTAGCCGGCCGCGGGCGGCAGCCTGCCGAGAACGCGCAGCGCCGCGAGCACGAGGGCATCGGCGAGGGCGAGCGGCGGCAGCAGCACCGTGGCCTTGGCCAGCACGTACGCGCCGGCGCCGAGCCCGGAGAAGCGCTCCCGGCGGAGCACGCCGGATTCGGCGCAGATCTGCGGCAGCCCGTAGGCGAGACCGGCGAGAAACCCGCCGAGCGCCAGCCCGAACACGATCATCACGCTCGCCGCGGGGCTCGGGTGACCGGGGTCGAACGCGCCGGGCCGGAACAGCACAAGGAACGTCAGCAGCAGCACGACCGGCGAGCCCGCCAGGACGGCCTGGGTGAGCCTGTCGCGGGCGAGGATGTCGGCGTTCCGCCGGGTGAGCACGGCCCACTGCCGCAGCGCGGGGTGCCCCTGGCCCGCCGGGGCGGCGGGCCGCCGTGGCGCGGCCGC
>JASHXJ010000186.1 GCA_030043595.1 Trebonia sp. | reverse complement strand
CTCGGTCGAGACCTTGCCGGTGACCGCCTTGCGCAGGTCCTGCACCTCGGTCAGCATCCAGGTCTGGTAGTCAAAGCCGGGTACGGGCATCGTCTCGTAGACGCCGACGACCGGGATGTCATTCTGCTGCGCCAATGTAATCAGCGACTCGGTCAGCGGATCGGTCACCTGCTGGTTGTAGAGGAACACCTTGACCTTGTGCCCGGTGAACAGGGCCTGCTCGATGGCCACGTCCTGCGGCGACGGGTCCACGCCGTTCATGATGTCGGCCTGGAACGTCCACGGCGTCATGTTGTCCGCGCCGACCGCTTGAAGCATGTAGTCGGCAACCGGCTCCGTCGTGGCGACAGGAGTGCCCGGGTAGGCGGCCTTGAAGCTCGCGATCGCGTTGTTCCAGGCCGCCAGGCTGGCGATGAACGCTTTGGCGTTGGCCTGGAAGTACGCCGCGTGCGATGGCTGGAGGGCGGCGAGGTCGGTGGCGATCGCGTCCGCTACCTTCGGCATCGTCGACGGGTTGTACCACAGGTGCGGGTTCGGCGTGCTGTCCGGCAAGCCCAGGAGCTGCTGGACGTCGATGACCTTGCGGTCAGAGTTGGGCGCGGCGCTCTCGATGGTGTTCATGAAGGTGTCGTAGCCGAGCCCGTTCTGCACGATGAGCTCGGCGCTGCCCACCTCGCGGGCGACCGCGGGAGACGCCTCGAACGTGTGCGGGTCGGTGTTCGGGTTGCTCATGATCGCGCTGACCTGGACATACTGGCCGCCGATCTGCTGCATCACATCGGCGTACTCGTTCTCCGCGCCCACCGCGACGATCTTGCCCGATGAGCTGGCGCCGCTCGCGCTGCCCGCGCATGCCGAGACCGTGGTCACCGCGGCAGCCGCCAGGAGAAAGAGCATGGCCAGCGCCGAACGCTGTCCGGCAACGCTTCGCATGGTCGCTCCTTACGTCGGTTCCGACCCGTCCGGGGAATCGCTCGTAATGATAATCGTTTCTATTATCAGTAAGCAACCGGTACTGGGGTCAATGGCTATCGAAGGGAAGGCCGGCTACCTTGCGAGGTGTGACAGTGGAGCAGCCGCGTGGCACCCGGGTGCGCGGGACTAGGCAGGCGTCGGCCGTAGCCGCCGCGCTGACCAGCCTCCCTGGCTTCTGCAGCGCCCAGGAGATTCACGCCGAGCTGCGCCGCCGGGGCGAGACGGTCGGGCTCACCACCGTCTACCGGCACCTGCAGGTCCTCAGCGAGCAGGGTGCCGTCGACACGATCCGGGACCCGTCGGGTGAGACGCTCTACCGGCAGTGCGGGTCCACCGCGCACCACCACCACCTCACCTGCCGGGTCTGCGGCCGCAGCGTCGAGGTCGAGGGCCGCGTCGTGGAGCAGTGGGCGGAGAAAGTAGCCGCCGAGGCCGGATTCACCTCCGTCGACCACACGGTCGAGCTCTTCGGCCTCTGCCCGGACCACGCGGCCTGACAAGCCCGGCAAAAAGCGCAGCGCGAGTCGTTACGCCGCCACGCTCGCCGCGCCCGCGGTCGCCGGCTCCAGCGCCAGCGCCAGCACTTCGCGGACGTCGCTGACCGGGTGCACGTCCAGCCTGGCGAGCACCTCGGCCGGAACGTCATCCAGGTCGGGCTCGTTGCGCTGGGGGATCAGCACCGTGGTCACGCCGGCCCGGTGCGCGGCGAGCAGCTTCTGCTTCACCCCGCCGATCGGCAGCACCCGGCCGGTCAGCGACACCTCGCCGGTCATCGCCACGTCGGACCGCACCGGCCGCCCGGACAACAGCGACGCCAGCGCCGTCGTCATCGTGACACCCGCCGACGGCCCGTCCTTCGGCACGGCGCCGGCCGGCACGTGCACGTGCACGCCGCGGTCCTTCAGGTCACCGACGGGAAGCCTGAGCTCCTCGCCGTGCGAGCGCAGGTACGACAGTGCGATCTGCGCCGACTCCTTCATCACGTCGCCGAGCTGCCCGGTGAGCGTGACCCCGGCGGCCCCTGTCTCCGGGTCGGCCAGCGACGCCTCGATGTAGAGCACGTCCCCGCCCGCGCCGGTGACGGCGAGCCCGGTCGCGACGCCGGGAACCGCTGTCCGCCGGGAGTCGGCGGCCAGGCTGGCCTCCGGGGTGAACCGCGGCCGGCCCAGGTAGTCCCGCAGGTTCGCGACGCCGACCACGACCGGCAGGGTGCCGGGGGTGAGCGCCTCGGCCGCCGCGACCTTGCGCAGTACCCGGGCGATCGACCGCTCCAGCGACCGGACGCCGGCCTCGCGGGTGTACTCCGCGGCGATCAGGTGCAGCGCGTCGTCATCGACGGTGACCTCCTCGCCGGAGAGCCCCGCCTTGGACAGCTGCCGCGGCAGCAGGTGATCCCGCGCGATCGCGACCTTCTCGTCCTCGGTGTAGCCGTCGAGCTGGACCAGTTCCATCCGGTCGAGCAGCGGCCCGGGGATGCCCTCGAGCACGTTCGCCGTCGCCAGGAACACCACGTCGGACAGGTCGAGGTCGACCTCCAGGTAGTGGTCCCTGAACGTGTGGTTCTGCGCCGGGTCGAGCACCTCGAGCAGCGCGGCCGCCGGGTCGCCCCGGTAGTCCGAGCCGATCTTGTCCACCTCGTCGAGCAGCACGACCGGGTTCATCGTGCCGGCCTCGCGGATGGCCCGCACGATCCTTCCTGGCAGCGCGCCGACGTAGGTGCGCCGGTGGCCGCGGATCTCCGCCTCGTCCCGGACGCCGCCCAGGGCGACCCGGACGAACTTGCGTCCCATCGCGCGCGCCACGGACTCGCCCAGCGAGGTCTTGCCGACGCCCGGCGGCCCGACCAGCGCGAGCACGGCGCCGGAACGGCGGCCGCCGATCACGCCCAGGCCACGGTCGGAACGCCGCTTGCGCACGGCCAGGTACTCGATGATCCGGTCCTTCACGTCGTCGAGCCCGGTGTGGTCCTCGTCGAGGATCCGCCGGGCGCCCGCGATGTCGCAGGCGTCCTCGGTCCGCTCGTTCCACGGGATGTCGAGGATGGTGTCCAGCCACGTCCGGATCCAGCCGGTCTCCGGCGAGGCGTCCGGCGTCCGCTCGAGCTTGTCGACCTCCTTGAGCGCGGCCTCGCGCACGTTCTCCGGCAGGCCGGCCGCCTCGACACGGGACCGGTAGTCGTCCTCCTCGGTGCCGTTGCCGCCACGCGCCCCCGTCAGCTCGTTGAGCTCCTTGCGCACCGCGGCAAGCTGCTGGCGCAGCAGGAACTCCTTCTGCTGCTTCTCCATGCCCTCGGTGACGTCCTTGCGGATGGACTCGGCCACGTCGAGCTCGGCCAGGTGCTCACGGGTCCAGCGGATCGCGAGCTCAAGCCGCTGCACCAGGTCCGCGGTCTCCAGCAGCTCGAGCTTCTGCTCCGTGGTGAGATAGCTGGCATAGCCGGCCCTGTCGGCGATCGCCGACGGGTCGTCGAGCTGCTGGATCATGTCCACGACCTGCCACGCGCCGCGCTGCTGCAGCGAGGCGATGACCAGGGACTTGTACTCCTTGGCGAGCTCGGCAGCACGGGCGCCCTGCCCGGTCTCCGCGATCACGGTGCCCTCGACCCACAGTGCCGCGCCTGGCCCGGTCGTCCCGGAGCCGATCCGGACCCGGGAAACGCCGCGGAGCACCGCGCCGGCCTGCCCGCCCGGCAGCCGGCCGAGCTGCTCGATGAGCGCCAGCGTCCCGACGGCCGCGAGCCCGCGGTCGGCGAGCCTCGGCACCAGGAGCACCTGTGCCTTCTCCTCCGCGCGGATCCCGGGTGCCCGCCCGAGTCCCGTGCTGTTCCTCGCGGCTTCGATGGCCCCGCGGACCTCGGTGTCCGAAAGCTCGATGGGGACCACCATGCCCGGCAGCACCACTTCGTCGTCGAGTGGCAGCACCGGCAGCGTGAGCGTTTCGCTCATCAGCCCCTCCTAAGGTTGAGTCAATCACACTCAAGAAAGAAGAGCCTGGTTACATTCCCCGGCACTGTCCGCCTACAGCGATCACCCTGGCACGGTTGCAGCCGCTAACGGCTCCCGCGCTCGATCACGACAGCGGCGGAATATCCCTCGCCGGGCAGCGGCTTGACCACTTCCACGCGCACCCAGCGCACTGGGTAGCCGGCCAGCAGCCGTTCCGCCACGCGCTCGGCAGCGGTCTCGATCAGCCGGTACTTGCCGTCCCTGACCATCGTCCTTATGGTCTGCGCGACCGCGGCGTAGTCGAGGGTGTCCGCCAGGTCGTCGGTCGCCGCTGCCTTCGCCGCATCCGCCGCCATGTCCACGCTGAAAACGAGCGTCTGCTCGATCTGGCGCTCCCAGTCGTGCACCCCGATGACCGTGGAGACGAACAGGTCCCTGATCGATACCGTGTCCGTCACGCGACGTAGGGCTCCGCGCCGGTTTCGCTGATCATGGGGCGCCCGGCGACGGCCCATCCCGTCATGCCGTCGGACACGTTGACCGTGTTCCACCCGGCGCCGGCCAGCGCCTGCGCGGCGTAGGCGGAACGGGTGCCCGAGCGGCAGATCACGTATACCTCGCGGTCCCGGGGAATCTCCTCGCCGCGGGCGGACAGTTCGCTCAGCCGGACGTGCACGGCGCCGGGCGCGTGCCCGGCCGCCCACTCGTCGTCTTCGCGCACGTCAAGCAGGAAGATCCCGGCCGGCAGCTCCGCCGACATGACCTCGGTCTGGGCATCGTCGGACTGAAACACGGTCGTTCTCCTCTGCGGCGGCGCCGGGCGGATATTTCTGCGCTTATGACACTGTGCGCGCTACTGTAGCGCCTGCGCGACAGGCACGCCGCAGCAGGCCGCGGCAAAAACTGCGAGCACGAGGTGACCACGTCCGCCGATCCAGCAGCGACCGCGGCGAAGACGCATACGCTGACCCGGGGCCAGGCCCGGCTGCTCGCTTTCACCGCCGGCGCCACCGCTGCCAACCTCTACTACGCGCAGCCGCTGCTGCCGGTGATCGCGACCAGCATGCGTGTCTCGCAGACGAGCGCGGCGCTGCTGGTGACGCTCACCCAGCTCAGCTATGGCGCGGGGCTGCTGCTGATCGTCCCGGCCGCCGACATCACGCGCCGCCGCACGCTGTTCGGGGTGCTGCTCAGCATCGACACGCTGGCCGTGGCGGCCAGCGCCGCCGCCCCGGACCTGCGGGCGCTCGGCGCACTCGCGCTGGTCCTGGGGCTGACGTCCGTGGTCATCCAGATGCTGATCCCGTTCGCCGCCACGCTGGCCGCGGAAACGGAGCGCGCTCGCGTCATCGGCACTGTGCTCAGCGGGCTGCTCACCGGCATCCTCCTGTCCCGGACGTTCGCCGGGATCGTCGCCCAGGTGGCCGGCTGGCGCGGCGTCTACGCGATCGCGGCGGCCGTCATGGCGGTCACCACGGCCGTCGTCTGCCGGGGGCTGCCGGACCTGCCGCCAGAGGTCGACGCCGGCTACCGCGACCAGCTCCGCCAGACCCTCAGCCTGGTCCGCACGCAGCCGGTGCTGCGCTGGCGCAGCCTCATCGGCGCCTGCGGCTTCGGCGCGTTCAGCGCGTTCTGGACCACGGTCTCGTTCCTGCTCGCGGGGCCGGAATACCGCTTCTCCCAGCTGGAGATCGGCCTGTTCGCGCTCGCGGGAGCCGCGGGGGCGCTGGTGTCCGCGCTCGGCGGCAGGCACATCGACGCTAGGCAGAGGCTGCGCTGGCCCGCCACCGGTGCCGTGCAGGGATCGCTGCTCGCCTCGTTCGCGCTGATAGCGCTCGGCGGCGCGCGGCTGCACTGGCTCAGCCTCACCCTGCTGGTGGCGGGCACGCTGCTTATGGACGCGGCGGTGCAGTCATCGAACCTGCTCGGGCAAAGCGTCATCTACGAGCTGCTACCGCGGGCCCGTTCCCGGCTGACCGCGATCTACATGACCACGATGTTCATCGGCGGCTCGCTCGGCTCCTGGACGGCCGCGCATGCGTACGAGCGCTGGGGGTGGGCGGGCGCATGCGCGGCTGCCGCCGCCTTTCCCGCCGTCGGGCTGGCGGGCTGGCTCGCCGCACACCGCCACGAGACAACCAAGAATCTTTGTGCGATGTCCGGCCCTCTATAAGGGGCCGGACATCGCACGATCATCGGGTAAGACCCGGACCGGGGCCGGCGCGTCAGTTTCCGTGATCCCGTACCGGGCGTAGAGGCGGCGCAGCGGGCGCGGCGCCCACCAGTTGACGCGGCCGAGCAGCCGCATCGTCGCCGGGACGAGCAGCACCCGGACCACGGCCGCGTCGACGATCAGCGCGACGATCGTGCCGACACCGAACAGCTTGATGAACGTGACCCCCGAGGCAGAGAACAGCCCCACGACGATGATCAGCAGGAACGCCAGGCTGGTGATGACGCCGCCGGTGCGCTGCAGGCCGCCGGCGACCGCCTTGGCGTTGTCGCCTGTCTGGTCGTACAGCTCGCGGATCCGGGACAGCAGGAATACCTCATAGTCCATCGAGAGGCCGAACGCGATAGCCAGCAGCAGGATCGGCATGGTCGGGTCGATGGTGCCGGTCGGCGTGAACTGCAGCAGGTGCGACAGGTGGCCCCACTGGAAGACCCACACGATCACGCCGAACGTCGCCGACAGCGACAGCACGTTCATCACGATCGCCTTGACCGGCAGGACCACCGAGCCGAACGCGAGGAACAGCAGGACGAACGTCGCGACGCAGGTCAGCAGGGCCATCCACGGCAGGACCGAGCCGAGACTGGACAACTCGTCCACGAGCTCAGCCGTTGGGCCGCCCACGAGGACGGTCCCGCCAGGCGGCGGCGGGATGTTCCTGATATCGGTGACGATCTGGCGCGCGGCCGGGGAGTCGGTTTGCGGCCGGTAGCCCACGTCGAGGCGCGCTGTGCTGCCGCGCTGGCCGGTGACCTCGGTGCCGGTGACGCCGGGGACGCTGTCGATCCTGTGGATGTAGGCCGCCAGCGCGGGCTGGCTGGCGACGTTGCTGACGAGGGTTTCGACCGGCGCGGTCGAGTTGGCCGGGAATTCGCTCGTGAGCTTGTCGGAAACCTGCCGGACCGTCGAGCTCGCGGGCAGCACGCTGGCGTCCGTGCCGCCCCAGGAGATCCGCAGGAACGGCGTGCCGAGAGCGAGCAGGCCGATCACGATGACCGCGACGTAGGCGAGCGGGCGGCGCATCACGCTTTGCGCGACGCGGTACCAGGCGCCTCGATCGGTCGCCGGAGCCCTGCCGACGCTCTTGCGAACCCGCAGCGCGTTGACCCGGTGGCCCAGCACGGCGAGCAGCGCGGGCAGCACGGTGACCGCGGCGATCACGTCCACCGCCACTGTGGCGACGCCTCCGTAGCCCATCGAGCGGAGGAACACCTCGGGGAACAGCATCAGGCTGGTCAGCGCGAGCGCGACCGTGACGCCCGAGACGACGACCGTCCGCCCGGCGGTTGCGACCGTTCGCGCGACCGCCTGCTGGACGGTGGGCTGCCGGCGCAATTCCTCGCGGTACCTGGTCACGATGAACAGGCCGTAGTCGATGCCGAGGCCCAGGCCCAGGATCGTGGTGATGTTCACCGAGTAGATCGACACCGTGGTGACCAGGGTGAGCAGTCGCAGCACGGTGAACGAGCCGAGGATGGCCAGGCCCCCGATCGCGACCGGCAGGGTGGCGGCGGCCACGCTGCCGAAGATCAGCATGAGCAGGATGAGCAGGACCGGCAGGGAGATGCCCTCGGCCCGGGCGATGTTGGCGGTGACCTCGCTGTTGATGGCGACCTCGCTTGGCACCGTGCCGCCGACCTGCTCGGTAACACCTGCCCGGGCGAGCGAGGCCGGCCCCGCGGGACCGTTGCCGGTGAAGTCCGCCGCGATCGCCTTGTAGGTCTGCTGCCTGGCTGCGTCGCTGCCGCCGGTCAGCTGCAGCGCCGCGTAGGTCGAGTGCCGGTCAGCCGAGACCATGCTGGGCTGCCCGCTCGACCAGTACGTGGCGACGCCCGCAACGTCGGCGGACGGCAGGCTCGCGAGCGCGGCGGCGACGGCCTGCCGGTAAGCCGGGTTGTTCACCGTCATCGTGGCGCTGTGGTACAGCACCACCACATCCGCCTCATTACGGCCGAAGACGCTTGCCGCCAGGGCGCTTTCCTGGTTGCTCTGGCTGGCCGGCGGGGTAAAGGTGTTGCCCGACGTCAGCTTGCCGAACACGCCGGTCCCCCAGACCCCTGCGGCCACGGCGAACAGGACGGCGATCGCCAGCGTCCACCGCCGCGCCCGGTACAGCCCGCGTCCCCATGCCTCGAACATCACGCCTCCCAGGCGATGATTCGTTTGCTTCGATCACTATGGTGAACACCGTAAACTGATTACGTTGCTAACTTTGCATACGGCGTTCACTCGCGTCAAGACTGTTAGCGCAAAGTTCTTCCATGGCGGGGACGCGGCGGGTAAAACGGAGTCGGGAGGTATCAGTGACGCAGCCAACGGCCCCTTCGCCAACGCGCCGCGATCGCGTGCGGGCGGCGACGATGGAGGAGATCACCGCGACCGCGCGGCGGCTCCTGGTGGAGCACGGCCCCGAGGCGGCGTCGCTGCGCGCGATCGCGCGTGAGATGGGGATGACCGCGCCCGGGCTCTACCGGTACTACAACAGCCGGGAAGAACTGCTGCGGCACGTGGTGGCGGAAATGTTCCGCGAGCTGGCGAACGACATCCGGCGGGCCATCGACACCGTGGGCGCGGTCGCTGCCCCCGGCGACCCGGCCGCGAAGCGGGTGCACGTCGCGCTGAAGATGGTCGCGGCCTGCCGCGAGTTCCGGCGCTGGGCGCTCGGCCACCACGAGGAGTTCGCCCTGCTCTTCGGCGTTCCGCTGCCGGGGCTTGACGACGGGCGGTTCGACATCGCCGAGCAGTGCGCGCTCGAGTTCGCCAGCACGTTCTACGTGCTGTTCCTCGAACTGTGGCAGGCGGTCCGCTTCCCCGTGCCGGCCCCGGCCGAGATCGACCCGGGCCTGCGGGTGCAGCTGGTGAGGTTCCGCGACGCACTGCGGCTGGGCGGCGACGCGCCCGACGGCGCGATCCTGGTGTTCCTGCGGTGCTGGGTGCTGCTCTACGGCGCGGTATCCATGGAGGTCTTCGGCCACCTGCGCTTCGCCCTCGACGACCCGGGGCCAATGTTTGACCTCACGCTTGGCGACCTGGCGCGGCTGGTCGGTCTGGAGTACCCCCTTGCGGAGTAGGCGGTTTGCCCCGGTGCCCGCGAAGGACCGCCAGTGCCGCCGTGGCCAGGACCACCGCCACCGCCAGTTCGTAGCGGGCGCGGTCTGGCGCCTCGCGCTGGATCGACGCATGGAACTTGTCGATGGCCCGCGGGAACGGGGAGGCGCCGAACCAGAGCCTTGACGGCTTGTCGATGTCGGGCAGCGCGGCGCCTGCCATGCCGGCCAGCACGGCGAGCCGCCGCTCCGGCGGCGACGCCGCCGCCAGGGCGCCGAGGGCGGCCAGGCCCGCCAGGCCGTCAGGCACCGCCACCCGCAGCAGGGGACCCCGCGCTCCCCAGTGCGGCGATGCGTCGAGCGCGAAGTGCGACGCGACGCCGAGCACGAAGGCGGCCGCCGGCCGTCGCACCGCGGCGCCGATCAGCGCACCAGACAGCACGTGGTTGGTCACCAGCACAGGTCCAAGGTACCGGCGCCGCGGTCTACGCCAGCACGCGCGCCGCCACTCCTGGTAGCGTTTCCGTGGCTAGGCAAACTCGCAGCGAGGACTGACACGTCACCATGCTGGACAGACGATTCATCAGGGAAAACCCGGCTGCCGTGCAGGCGGCGGTCCGGGTTAAGGGCATCGATCTCGACGTCGATGAGCTGCTCGGCCTGGACCAGGCCAGCCGGGAACTGCGGCGCGAAGTCGACGACGCCAATACCCGCAGGAGGAGCTTCGCCAAGGAGTTCGCCCAGGCGGACGAGGCCACCCGGGAGCGGCTGCGCGCCGAGCACGACGAGCAGGACGAGCATCTGCAGAAGGTCAGCGCGGAGCTCGCGGTCGTCAACGAGCGGCTGCAGGCGCTGCTGCTGCTGACCCCGATGATCCCGTGGGAAGGCGCCCCGGTCGGCCCCGACGACTCGGCCAACGTCACGATCAGGACCTGGGGCACGAAGCCGGTCTTCGACTTCGAGCCCAAAGACCACGTCGAGCTGCTCGAGAGCCGCGGCTGGGCCGAGTTCAGCCGCGCCAGGAAGGTCGCGGGCGAGCGCGCGTACGCCCTGACCGGCGACATGGTGCTGCTTGAGCGGGCGCTGCTCTCCTACGCCCTCGACCACCTGATCGAGCGTGGCTCGACGGTGATCTCCGTCCCCGCGATGGTGCGGGAGGAGCCGCTGATCGGTACCGGCCAGTTCCCGGCACACCGCGAGGAGACGTACGCCATCACGGCGGACAGCCTGTACCTCGCGGGTACCGCCGAGGTCGCGCTTGTCGGACTGCACGCGGGCGAGATCCTCGACGCCAGGGCCCTGCCGATCCGCTACGCCGGCATCTCGCCCTGCTTCCGCCGCGAGGCGGGCAGCGCGGGGCGCGACGTGCGCGGGCTGCTGCGGGTGCACCAGTTCGAGAAGGTCGAGCAGTTCGTCATCTGCGCCGCCGACGACGACGAGTCCGACCGCTGGCACTTCGAGCTCCTCGGTGCCGCCGAGCACCTGCTGCAAGGCCTCGGCATGCACTACGAGGTGGTGGAGTGCGCGACCGGCGACATGGGCGCGGGCAAGTACAGGATGAACGACATCAACACCTGGTTCCCGTCCCTCGGCCGGTTCCGCGAGACGCACAGCTGCTCGTCGCTGCACGACTGGCAGGCCCGGCGGGCGAACGTGCGGTACCGCGACGCGGACGGGACGGTCCGGTTCGCGTACACGCTGAACAACACGGCGATCGCCACGCCGCGCTTGCTGGCCGCACTGGTCGAGAACTACCAGACCGCGGAGCAGAAGGTCCGCGTGCCTGAGGTGCTGCGCCCGTACCTCGGCGGCCGGGCCGAGCTGTAAGACGCGACCGGAAGACCGGAGGGCCGTGCGCGTTGGGACCCGGGCGTCGTACGCTGCGAGGCGTGGAACTCGAAGCTGATCGCGTCGCTGAACTCGCCGGGCGCCCGCTCGGCGTGCTGAACCGGCGCGATGTCGCAATAGCACTGCTGAGCGTGCCCGCTGCCGACGCGCTCGCATCGCTCCCAGGCATCAGGCGGGGCCTGCTCGCGGCCGCAAACCCGCTGTCCGCGGCGTTCTGGGACTCCGCGGAAGCCATCTTGCACAAGATCAGCGACCACGAGGCGACCTACGGGGATGTCCACGGCTGGCTCGAGGCGACGGGGACCGAGCCCACGGGGATCATCGGGCTGCACGTCTGGGAAGAGCCGTCCGAGCGCAGCCCGCTGCAAGAAGAGATGCACGCTCTGCTGGTGGGCTTCCTCGAGGAACGCCTGGCCGCCGGGGAGATCGATCCGGACAAGCTGGCCACGGGAGACGCCGCGGCGCGGCAGGATTACCTGGCGCTGCAGGAGCGGTGGCTGACGGCGCCCCTGCCGGACGGGCGGGTGCCGATGACGGTGCTCCTCGACGAGCAGGACGAGGCCTTCCTGGCCGACTGGGCGGCGGCCGACGCGGAGGCACTCAGCGCGCTGCGGTCCGTGCTTGACACCGTGGGCGAGCGCCCGCTGCCCGTCGCCGAGCTGCGGGCGGCCGCCAGGCGGCTGCGCGCCGACATCGCGCGCCCAGGCTGGCCGGGGCAGATGCTGGTCTCGTTCAGCGGCCACAACACGGACTCCCTGCCGGCGGATGACGCGGAGATGTGGCTGACCCTCGCCACGTCGGTCGCCTCGCCCAAGGGTGACCCGCTGTCAGAGGAGGACAAGGAGTTTGCCCGCGCGATGGAGTGGGCCGAAGACGAGGACCTCGAGTTCGGTGACCCGGACGACGGCCCCGGCGACGACGAGGACGACGGCGAGCTCGACGAGATGTCGGCCGCGATGGCCGCGGTGTGCGCGCTCGACCACTTCGACTGGCTGGCCGTCATGTCCGCGCTGGCGGCCGGCGGGCCGGGCACGCCCGCCTCGGCCGCCGACCTTGCCAGGTACGTGCGGGACTTCGACCTAGACGAAGACGAAGAAGACGAAGAAGACGAGGAAGACGAAGACGGAGAAGACGAGGACGGAGAAGACGAGGACGAGGAGTTCGACTCCGAAGAGTTCGACGACTTCGACGACTTCGACGAGCTCAGCATCGAGGGCCTGTTCCTGCACGTGACCGCCATGTGGAGCGTGCTCGGCGCGATCGACGAAGACGACCGCCTCACCCCGCTCGGCTGGTGGGGCCTGCCCGAGGCGATGCAGCGCGCCTGGACGGAGTGACACGGCCGGTCATCGGTCGGCCACGTCGTCGGCGGCGAGGCGCTCGTAGGCGGGAGCTAGCACGTCGCGCAGCTCCGCGCCGCGCACGGTCACCGCGGGCGGGTCGGACATCCGCAGCACGAGATCGGGGACCGCGGGCGTCACCGCCGGGGTGGCGAGCGCGCGCAGCCGCGCCGGGCTGAGCCCGGGCGACCAGAAGTCGCCGAGGGAGTGCGCGAGCGGCGATTCCGGCACGTCGGCGAGTACGGCGCGCGTGGCGCTGATGCCGTCGGCTACCGCGGCCGCCGTCGCCTGCGCG
>JASHXJ010000003.1 GCA_030043595.1 Trebonia sp. | reverse complement strand
GAGTACGTGGCGAGTCCCTCGTAGCGCATTCCCGACTTCTCCATGACCCGCCACGAGCCGACGTTGTCCTGCATGGCGACCGCCACGATGCGGTCAAGGCCGAGCGGACCCAGGCCGTGCCCGAGCACGGCGATCACCGCCTCGGTCCCGTACCCCCTGTTCCAGGAGGTCCTGAGGTAGTGATAGGCGAGGTCGATCTCAGGTCCGTAGTCCCCGTCAACCGCCCTGATGCCGCACTGCCCGACGAAGGCGCCCGTGGTCTTGTCCTCGACCGCCCACATCGCGTAGCCGAGCTCGGCTTCCATCGCGTGCCTGGACTCGATGGCCGCCTGGACGGTCTGCATCGTCGCGGGCGGTGCAGGCGGGAGGTAGCGGATGACCTCCGGGTCAGTCACCATCGCGAGGTACGGTTCGGCGTCGCGGGGCTCGAACGTGCGGATGATCAGGCGTGGTGTTTCGATACGAGTGCCCACAGCCGGATCCTAGACGGCATGACACCCGGCCAGCACGCACTCTCACCGGGATGCGGCGCTGGCGCTGGATGGCGGGCCCGCTGCCTGGCCGGCCGGCCGGCGGCAACATCAGCCCCGCGCAGCTAGCCGGGCTGTGGCCGCACGAACCGGGGTGACCAGCGGGCGTTATCCGATAGGCAGGGCCCGGTGCGGCTGATCCTGCGCTACTGGCGTATCCTCCGGCCGTCTGGGCCACCAGATGAGCCACACGGCGGCGACCAGCGTCCACAGCATCGTCGCCAGGAACGCGAAGAACAGCAGCGGAGTCACGGAGCAGACCGCGAACACGACCAGCGGCCAGCCCATCCACCGGGCCGGCTGCCGCGACGCCACGACTGCGAGTCCGGCGCTGATCCCGAAGACGCAGAACCCGAGCGCGACGGGCAGGACGGCGTCGTTGCTCAGCAGGTTGAGCGCGGACGCCGATCCGGCATTGAGGTACCTGGCGTTGGAGCCGAGCACCCAGTCGTACCCGATCAACGTCGTAAAGCCCGTGGCCGCCAGCGCCGCGCCGACGACCAGGCCGGTGGCCAGCCACGGGGGGCCGGTCAGCCGCACCCTGCCTGCCAGCGAGATGGCGAACAGCGTAAAGGCGATCAGGGCGAGCGTGCCGAGGATCGCCGTCCTCTTCTGGTCGCCGCCGTGAGCCGTGAAGAAGCTGATCACGTTGAGCGGTCCGGCGCTGCTGTCAGGCGTGTTCGGGCCGCCCCCGAACAGCGCCGCCAGCACGAGCGCCGCCGCGAGGATGCCCGTTGCCGGAGACCATCGCAAGAGCCATCGGTCCATCTCCGAACCTCCCCCAGCAGTTCGTCTTTGTGACCTAGCTCAAAATGATCAGTAGACATCTCTCCGGGCCGTATGTCAACCCAGGCCACCGCGCGTAAAAGCTCCTGATCTGCGAGAACCCGCTTTTGATGGTTACCGGGAGCGCGCGCCGCAGCCTAGATCACAACAGGCCGGCGAGCTCGGTAATGGACGATACGGACAGGTCCCAGGACTTGGTGGCAATGCCAGCCCCGGGGATCCCTGGCCCTTGCTCCAGCGGCCTGGAGATGAACGCCGCAGCCAGGCCCGCCTTGCGGGCGGCTGCGAGGTCGGCCTCGTGCGCCGCGGCCAGCATGATCTCCCCCGGCTCAAGCCCGAGCACGGCGGCCGGCCGCAGGTACGCCTCCATGGTCGGCTTGTACGCGTGTGTCAGGTCCGAGCCGAGGATCAGGTCCCAGGGCAGCCCGCCCGCCTTGGCCATGTCCAGCAGCAGGGAAGTGTTCCCGTTCGACAGCGGTCCCACGATGTACTCCCGCTTCAGCGCAGTGATCCCCGGAACGCTGTCCGGCCAGGGCGGCAGGAGGTGCCAGGCGCGGTTGAGCTCGTCGAGCGCCCCCGGATCGAAGCGCCCAGGCTCGAGCCCGAGGTCCGCAAGCACGCCGTCAAGGTTCTCGCGGTGCAGCACGTCCAGCGGCACGAAGGGCCGCTCTCCGGTACTGACCCGTCGCATCGCTGGCACGTACCGCGACCGCCAGGCGTCGGCGAACGCGCCGGCGTCGAGCTCGAGGCCGTGCTCGCCGGCGAAACGCCTGACGGCCGCCGCGACCCCGGTCCGCCAGTCGACCACAGTGCCGAACACGTCGAACAGCACGGCCTTGACGGTCTGGGCGGTAGACGCGGGGGTGAAGGCCACAGTGCCAGCATCTCATCCTGCGGCGTCACTCGCGCCATGGGCCAGCACAGCGGAGCCGTTCTCAGACTCCCTCGGCGACTGTGAACAGGCTGAGCCTGGGCGCGGCGGCCAGGATCGAGCCTAGATCCGAGGCGCCCTCGGGGCTGGCCCGCCAGGCACGGTAGGCCCGGTCATGCTCGATCGATTCCCAGGTCTCGTAAAGGACCACGTGTGCCGGGTCGTCGCTGTCGACCAGGACCGTGACATCCAGGCAGCCGGGGAACGCGCGGGTGCTGGTGAGCGTCGCGCGCAGGATCTCGTGCGCGGTTCCCAGCGAGTCGGCCTTGAGCTGCAGATCGAGAATTGCGGTTATCGCCACGGCTGCTCCCTTGTGACACGGTGCTGAACGGGCACAACCCTCCCGCACTAGGGCACTGGGGTTAATGTGCCAGGTCTCAGTAAAGCGCCGCCGCAGTAGTCACCTGACGACAGCCGTCGCCGCTGGCAGCGACGGAGCCGGGCATCGGGGCTTAGCCGGAGTTGCGTCGGCGCCTAACCTGGAAGCAGGCCGAGTCGACGCGAAAGGATGCTTTAGTGGACGGAACGCTCGCTGCCGCTGATCTTGAACGACTGCGCAAGGATTTCTCGGCCAACCCGATGTACCGGCTCGCCCAGAATGCCGTGACCCGGGTGAGTGTCGACGACGTCGCCGTCAGCAGGGAGATTGTCGCCAGCATCGACCACTCACTGTCGACGACGCTGGACGACTGGAAGGTCACCAACCAGGAGCACAGCGGCCGGTGCTGGCTGTTCGCCGGGCTGAACCTGCTGCGCGTCGGCCTGATGGCCAAGACCGGGCTCAAGGACTTCGAGTTCTCGCAGAACTACGCGATGTTCTGGGACAAGGTCGAGCGCGCCAATTACTTCCTCGAGGCGATCATCGAGACCGCGAACCGCGACCTCGACGACCGCACCGTCGCCTACCTGCTGGACTCGGTGGCCGGCGATGGCGGCCAGTGGAACATGTTCGCCGCCGTGGTGGCCAAGCACGGCCTGGTGCCCAAGGGCTACATGCCGGAGACGCAGAGCTCGTCGAACACGGCCCGGATGAACTCGATCCTGCGCTATCAGCTTCGCCGGGGCGCGCGGACTGTCCGCGAGGCTACCGCCGAAGGTCTTGCGGCCGCCCGCGCGGCCAAGGCCGAGATCATGCAGGTCGTCTACCGGATCTTGTGCATCCACCTGGGTACGCCGCCGGAGCGCTTCGACTGGCAGTGGACGGACAAGGACAAGAAGTTCCACAGGGACGGCGTCCTGACCCCACGGGAATTCGCCGACAGGTACGTCGACCTGCCCGTCAGCGAGTACGTCTGCCTGGTCAACGACCCGCGGCCGTCCAGCCCGATCGGCCGGACCTTCACCGTCGAGTACCTCGGCAACGTCGTCGGCGGCCCGCCGGTCATCTACCTCAACGTCGACATGCGGCTCATCAAGGACGTCGCCGCGGCCACGATCCAGGGCGGCGAGCCAGTCTGGTTCGGCTGCGACGTCGGCAAGATGATGAGCAGCGATTACGGGTTCTGGGACGCCGAGCTCTACGACCTGCCAGCGGTGTACGACACCGCGTTCGACCTCGACAAGGCCGCCCGTCTGGCCTACCACGAGACCGCGATGACGCACGCGATGCTCTTCACCGGGGTCGACGTGCTGGACGGGGCGACCCGGCGCTGGCGGGTGGAGAACAGCTGGGGCTCCGACCACGGCAAGGACGGCTTCTACACGATGAACGACTCCTGGTTCGGCCAGTACGTCTTCGAGATCGCCGCCCGCAAGAGCGCGCTGCCCGCAGACCTGCAGAACGCTCTGGCTGCCGAGCCGATCGTGCTGCCGGCCTGGGACCCGATGGGCGCGCTGGCCTGAGCACAGTCGCC
>JASHXJ010000185.1 GCA_030043595.1 Trebonia sp. | reverse complement strand
TGTGCAGAGTGGACGCCAGTGGCCCCTGTGACGAATGCGGTCACGCCAGAGGCGTGCCAGGGCCACGGCCAGCACCGGGGCCAGGGCCAGCACCGGGGCCAGGGCCAGCACCGGGACCGGGGCCGCGCAGGGCGCCGAGTGCGCGCAGCGCCCGCTCCTTCTCGAAGTCGAGCGCCCGCCCGGGCGTCGCCGGCACGTGCCCGGTCCGTCGTCCGAGGTCGGCGACCGCCGCGCGGACCGCGGGCTCGCTGAGCACGCGCAGCCCGAACGCGAGTGCGGCGGGGGTGATGTCGTAGCGGCGTTCGAGCTGCAGCGCCGCGGTGATCGCGGCCAGGTCCTCGTCGGTGAACTGCCGGTGCGCGGGCCCGCGCCCCGAAGGCCGGTCCCGCAGCCGGGGCAGCAGGCCCAGATCTTCCCGGTAGCGGAGCATCCTGGGGGACATTCCGAGGCGTCTCGCCGCTTCAGAAATGCGCACAGCCGCAATCTTAACATTGTCGTGTAAGAAAACCCATCATGAGCGTGCGCGGCCCGCGCGCATCCCGTAGCGTCGTGCTCGTTGCCCGTACCGACGAAGGCCCGAACGAAGGCCGGATGACGATGAAGGAGCTAGTGCATGAGCACTGAACCGTACAAGGTCGCTGACATCTCCCTCGCCGGCTTCGGCCGCAAGGAGATCCAGCTCGCCGAGCACGAGATGCCCGGCCTGATGGCGGTCCGCGCCGAGTACGCGGAAGCCCAGCCGCTGCGTGGTGCCCGGATCACTGGCTCGCTGCACATGACGATCCAGACCGCCGTCCTGATCGAGACCCTGACCGCCCTCGGCGCCCAGGTGAGATGGGCGAGCTGCAACATCTTCTCCACCCAGGACCACGCCGCCGCGGCGGTCGCGGTCGGCCCGGACGGAACCCTCGACGACCCGAAGGGCATCCCGGTCTTCGCCTGGAAGGGCGAGACGCTCGAGGAGTACTGGTGGTGCACCGAGCAGGCGCTGACCTGGCCGGACGACGAGGCGCCGAACATGATCCTCGACGACGGCGGCGACGCCACCCTGTTCGTCCACAAGGGCGCGGACTACGAGCGGGCGGGCGCGGTCCCGAGCCCGAGCGAGGACGACAGCGAGGAGTGGCGGGTCATCCTCGACCGCCTCCGCAACTCCCTCGCCGACCACCCCGGCAAGTGGACCAGGGCGGCGCAGGCCATCAAGGGCGTCACCGAGGAGACCACCACCGGCGTGCACCGGCTGTACGAGATGGCCAAGGCAGGCACGCTGCGGTTCCCGGCGATCAACGTCAACGACTCCGTGACCAAGTCCAAGTTCGACAACAAGTACGGCTGCAGGCACAGCCTGGTCGACGGCATCAACCGCGGCACCGACGTGCTGATCGGCGGCAAGGTGGCGCTGGTCTGCGGCTACGGCGACGTGGGCAAGGGCTGCGCGGAGAGCCTGCGCGGGCAGGGCGCGCGGGTGATCATCACCGAGATCGACCCCATCTGCGCGCTGCAGGCGGCGATGGACGGCTACCAGGTCGCCACGCTCGACGACATCCTCCCGCACGTGGACATCTTCGTCACCGCCACGGGCAACAAGGACATCATCACCGCCGACCACATGTCCCGCATGAAGCACCAGGCGATCGTGGGGAACATCGGCCACTTCGACAACGAGATCGACATGGCCGGCCTGGCCGCGATCCCGGGGATCAAGCGGATCAACGTCAAGCCGCAGGTCGACGAGTGGGTGTTCCCGGACGGCCACACGATCATCGTGCTGTCCGAGGGACGCCTGCTGAACCTGGGCAACGCGACCGGGCACCCGAGCTTCGTGATGAGCAACAGCTTCACCAACCAGGTGATGGCGCAGATCGAGATCTTCACCAAGACCGACGAGTACCCGCTCGGCGTGTACACGCTGCCCAAGCACCTGGACGAGAAGGTCGCCCGGCTGCACCTGGACGCGCTCGGCGTGAAGCTGACCACGCTCACCAAGGAGCAGGCGGACTACATCGGCGTGCCGGTGGAGGGCCCGTACAAGCCGGACCACTACCGGTACTGAGCCGCTGACGATGAGCGGCGGGCGCTCGCGGCCCACGCCGGACGGATACATCGCCGACCCCGGCCTCGCCGAGGTCGGGGATCGGCGTATTCAGTATTCCGAACGATCCATGCCGCTCCTGACCGCCCTGTCCAGGCGTTTTGCCGCTGAGCGGCCATTCGACGGGATGACCGTGGCAGCCTGCCTGCACGTGACCCCGGAGACGGCGGTGCTGGCCCGGCTGCTGCGGGCCGGCGGCGCCCGCGTGGCGCTGGCGGCGTCCAACCCGTTGTCAACGCAGGACGACGTCGCCGCCGCGCTCGCCGCGGGCGGCGGGGTCGAGGTGTTCGCCCGCGCCGGCGTGGACCGGCGCACGTACTACGAGCACATCGCGCTCGCCCTCGGGGCCGAGGGGCCGGACCTGGTCATCGACGACGGCGGTGACCTGGTCAACACGCTGCATGAGCTGCCCCGGAGGGGCCGGCCCCCCCTGGGCGGCTGCGAGGGGACCACCACCGGCGTGCTGCGGCTGCGCCGGATGGCGGCCGAGGGCGCGCTCGCGTTCCCGATGATCGCCGCCAGCGACACGCCGGCCAAACGGCTGGTGGACAACACCCGCGGCACGGGGCAGTCCGTCATCGACGGGCTGCTGCGCGCCAGTGGCGTCCTGCTGGCCGGCAAGACCGTGGTGGTCGCCGGGTTCGGCACCTGCGGGACGGGGATCGCCGAATGCGCCCGCGGCCTCGGCGCGCGGGTGCTGATCACCGAGGTGGACCCGGTGCGGGCGCTGGACGCGGTGCTGCGCGGGTTCCGCGTGCTCACGCTGGCTGACGCGGCGCCGCTCGGTGAGGTGTTCATCACGGCGACCGGGTCGGCGGAGGTGATCACCGCCGAGCACATGGCGGCGATGCGGGACGGCGCCATTCTCGCCAACGCCGGGCACTTCGACGTGGAGATCGACGTCCGGGCGCTGCACGCCCTGGCGGTCGCCGTGGACCCGGACGTGCGCCAGCACGTCGAGGCCTTCGAGCTCCCTGACGGCCGCCGCCTGCTCCTGCTGGCCGAAGGCCGCGTGGTCAACCTCGTCGCGGCCGGCGGGCACCCGCCGGAGGTGATGGACCTGGCGTTCGGCATCGAGGCGCTGGCGCTGGCCTGGCTGGCGGGCAACGCGGACAAGCTGTCACCGGACGTGCACCCGGTCCCCCCGGACATCGACGCCGAGGCGGCCCGGCTGGTACTCGCCGCGCTCGGCGCCGAGATCGACTCGCTCACCGCCGCCCAGCGCGCCTACCTGGCCTCCTGGCGCCTCGGCTCCTGAGGTCTGCTGCCGCGCAGCCTGGTCAGCGCCGGTTAGCCCGCCGCCCGCGCGAGGAGAGGCTGGTCCGGGGGAGCCGCCACGGATCGCTGCGGATGATGGATCTTTGTCAGCGCCCGCCAGCCCAGCAATGCGAGCGGGTAGACGAAGTAGCCGAACCTGGTGGTCGGGTCGAGGGTGAACATGACCGCGTACCCGACCGCGAGGCGCCAGGCCGCGTCCCGCGCGTCGCGCGGTGGCCGCAGCAGGATCCACGCCGCGAACGCCACGGCCGCGAGCACCATCAGCGCTATGGCGGTCCAGTGGCCGCCCGTGCCGAGCTCGGCGATGAGATGACCGGGAAGCGGGCTCGCCGCGGGGGTCTTGTGCCTGGTAAGACCCAGCGGGTAGTCGATCAGGTTCTGCTTGACGGCCTTGACGGCATCCGGCGTGGCCAGCGCCGCAGGTGCCGCCAGCAGCGCCAGGATGCCGGTCGCCGCCACCGCGGTCGTGGTGAACCGGGCGGCGACGCGCGGCGAGTACTGGACCCACGCCGTGATCGCGAGCACGGGGACGGCCGCCCACGCCGTTGACTTCATCGCGCAGGCGATGGCCAGCACGGCACCCGCCCAGATCAGCTTGCCGCGGCTGGCCAGCGCGAGCGTCAGGCAGATCAGCGCGATGACCGGCGGGTCGGTGATGCCCAGGACCAGCTGGAAGCCGATCACCGGGGAGACGAGGGCGAACACGGTGAGCACGGCGACCTGGCGCCGGCAGCTCGCGCAGCCGCGCAGCCTGTGCGGGGACATGACCGCGAACGCGACGGCGAGCACGGCGACCGTGGTCAGCGAGACCCAGATCCGCGGGTCGCCGAGCACGCCGGTGAGGCCCGCGGAACGCGACAGGCCGAAGATCTCCATGACCGGCAGGTACGGGTTGTAGGACTTCCAGTCCTGCAGCTGGCTCGGCGGCAGGTACGGTGTGCCGTATTTGAGCAGGTGGGTCGCTGACCGGCCGATGACCAGTACTTCCGCGGTGGCGGGCAGCTGAGTCGCCAGCCAGAACAGCGGCGCGATGATCGTGCCGCCGACCGCGACGGCCAGCGGCAGCAGCCAGCGCTCGCCGAACCAGAGCATGATGGCCGCCACAGCGTAACCACCGAAGGCCCAGACCGCCCAGTCGCGGTCGGCGTGGCCGGTGAAGACCGCCAGCGCCAGCGCGTATACCGCGAATCCGGCAAGCCATGCCGCTACTACGCGGCGCCCGGGCCAGACGTCGTGTGCCTGCCCCGCTGCCTGGGCGCCATGAGCCCCTGCCACGCACACAGTATCCATGAGTATGAACTGTAAAGTCACTGAAGGCCTGCTCGCATCGGCCGTGGCGGCTAATCCCGGCGGCGGACCGGCGGACGGGCGGCTCTCACCCCTGGCTCAGGGCAGCTTCCAGTCGACAGGGTCGGCGTTCTGCCGCCCCAGCAGCTGGTTCGCCCGGCTGAACGGACGTGTGCCGAAGAATCCGCTGCCTGCGGACATCGGGCTGGGGTGCGCGGACTCGATGCGGGGGACATCGCCCAGCACGGGGGCGAGGGCGCGGGCGTCCCGGCCCCACAAGATGGCGACGAGCGGCGCCTCACGCGCGGCCAGCGCCCTGATGGCCTGCTCGGTGACCTCCTCCCAGCCCTTGCCGCGGTGCGAGCCGGGCTTGCCCGGCTCGACGGTGAGGACCCGGTTGAGCAGGAGCACGCCGCGTTCGGCCCACGGGCTGAGGTCGCCGGTCGCCGGAGTGGGGTAGCCCAGGTCCGCGGAGTACTCGTGGAAGATGTTCACCAGGCTGCCGGGCAGCCTGGTGACCTTCGGGTCGACGGAGAAGGCCAGGCCGACCGGGTGGCCTGGTGTCGGGTACGGGTCCTGACCGACGATCAGCACCTTCACGTCGGCGAACGGCTGGCTGAAGGCGCGCAGCACGTTGTCGCCGGACGGCAGGTATTTCCTGCCCGCCGCGATCTGGTCGCGCAGGAAGTCGCCCATCCGGCCGATCTGGTCGCTGACCGGTTCAAGGGCGGCGGCCCAGCCCGCCTCGACGATGTGCGCAAGCTCCCGCGGCATGGGGCGAACTCTAGTGCGCTCGGTGTCACGCCGGGCGTCCATTACCCTGGTAAACAGGTTCGTGGGTGGTGCGGAGCTGGTAAAAAGGGTTAACCTGCGCATGCTGGGCGCAGGCTGCGCGACGGGCGTCACCGTCTGTCGCCGTGGGTGCTCCGCTTGGAGCCAGACACATGGAACGATGGGGCCCATGAAAGGACGTGTGCTAGTCGTCGACGACGACGCGGCGCTTGCGGAGATGCTCGGCATCGTGCTCCGCGGTGAAGGATTCGAGCCGACCTTCGTAGCCGACGGAGACAAGGCGATGGAGGTCTTCCGCGACACGCGGCCGGACCTGGTACTGCTGGACCTGATGCTGCCGGGTTCGGATGGGATCGACGTGTGCCGCCAGATCAGGGGCGAGTCGGGCGTGCCTATCGTCATGCTGACAGCCAAGACGGACACCGTCGACGTCGTCCTCGGGCTGGAGTCCGGCGCCGACGACTACATCCTCAAGCCGTTCAAGTCCAAGGAGCTCGTCGCCCGGATCAGGGCGCGGCTGCGGCGGACGGACGAGCCGGCGCCGGAGATGCTCCAGATCGGGGACGTGTCCATCGACGTCGCTGGCCATTCGGTCAAGCGGAACGGCGAGACGCTCAGCCTCACCCCGCTCGAGTTCGACCTGCTGGTCGCGCTCGCCCGCAAGCCCAGGCAGGTATTCACCCGCGAGGTGCTGCTTGAGCAGGTCTGGGGTTACCGGCACGCGGCGGATACCCGGCTGGTAAACGTGCACGTGCAGCGGCTCCGGGCCAAGATCGAGCGGGACCCCGAGCACCCGGAGATCGTTGTCACGGTCCGCGGCGTGGGGTACAAGGCGGGACCTGGCTGATTTCTTCATGGAGCGGTCAGCGGTTAACCCCGACCCGGTCGGCGACCCGGCAGTGTCGGTCCCGGCGCCGGCCACGGGATCAGCCGTGTCGGCTCCGGCCCCCGCCCCGTCCTTGCCGCCGCGCGACGTGCGCGAGGCGTGGGAGATGGCGCTGCGCCGCAAGAAACTGGTCCGCTGGGTCGTCAGCTGGCTGCCGCACCGGCTGACGATCGGCATCCGCGGCACGCTGCGGTGGGAGCACTCGGTCGTCGCGAAGGTCAGGCACCGCTGGCACAGGAGCCTGCAGCTGCGTGTGATCGGCAGCACGCTGGTGATCTCCGCGACCATGATCGCGGTGCTCGGGTTCTTCCTCACCGAGCAGATCTCGGTCGGCCTCCAGGTCAACGCCGAGGCCGCCGCGCGGACCCAGACGCTGGCCGCGCTGAACGACGCCCAGTCGCTGACCGCATGGAACATCCGTCCGACCCCGCAGGCGGCGCTGAAGTTCATGTACTCCGCGGGGGAGGCGCTGCAGCCGGTCAGCAGCAGCGGCACCCCGCCGCCCTACTACGTGGTGGTCGGGCTGAACGCCGACCTGGCGGGGGCGGGCAAGCCGGGGGTCCCGCCCGGGTTCGAGTCGTGGGTGTCCATCATCTCTCCCGAGTCCACGCTTGAGGCGACGCTGCCCCCGGCCCTGGTGAACGACGTCCAGCAGGAGCAGGCGGCGGACGAGCGCCAGGTCACCGCGGAGAGCCTCCTCTACTACGCCCCCACCACGCTGAATCTGAGCGACGGGGCGCAGAACGGGCCCGCGATCGTCTACGGCGCGCCGCTGGGCGACTGGTACCAGCTCTATTTCGTCTTCCCGCTCAACCAGGAGCAGCAGACGCTGCAGCTGGTGCAGACGGCACTGATCGGCGTCGGTCTCGCGCTCGTCGCCCTGCTCGCCGCCATCGCCTCGCTGGTCACCCGCTGGGTGGTGCTGCCGGTCCGGCACGCCGCCCGGGCAGCGCAGCGGCTGTCCGCCGGGCGGCTGGAGGAACGCATGGCGGTCGGTGGCGCGGACGACCTGGCCGCGCTCGCGACGTCCTTCAACGACATGGCCGCCAGCCTGCAGGAGAAGCTGCGCGAGCTGGAGGAGCTGTCGAAGGCGCAGCGGCAGTTCGTCTCGGACGTGTCGCACGAGCTGCGCACCCCGATGACGACGATCAGGATGGCGGCGGAGGTCCTGTACGAGTCCAGGGAACAGCTCGACCCCGCCGAGGCGCGTTCGGCCGAGCTGCTGCAGAGCCAGACGGAACGGTTCGAGCTGCTGCTGTCAGACCTCCTCGAGATCAGCAGGCACGACGCCAACGTCGCCACGCTGGACGCCGAGCCCGCGGACGTGTGCGACATCGCGCGCCGGGCGGCGGACGACGCACAGCAGCTCGCGGAACGGCGCGGCTGCCGCCTCGAGTTCCGGCTCCCCGCCCAGGCGTGCATCGCCGAGGTGGACCGGCGGCGGGTGGAGCGGATCCTGCGGAACCTGCTGGTGAACGCGGTGGAGCACGGTGAGGGTAAGGACGTTGTCGTCACCGTGGCGGGGGACAGCGACGCGGTCGCGATCGCGGTGCGCGACCACGGCGTCGGGCTTAGCCCGGGGGAGGAACAGCTGGTTTTCGAGCGGTTCTGGCGGGCGGACCCGGCCCGGGCCAGGAATACCGGCGGCACCGGCCTGGGCCTGGCGATCGCCCTCGAGGACGCCCGGCTGCACGGCGGCTGGCTGCAGGCGTGGGGCGAGCGGGGCCGCGGCTCGGTGTTCCGGCTGACCCTGCCGCGGGTGGCCGGGCAGCCGATCGCAGGCTCGCCGCTGCCGCTCGGGCCGGACGAGGCGGAGGCGGTCACCAGCGCGCTGGAGGCCGACCTGGCGGGCGGTTCCCGTGGCTAGCCGTCTGAAGCAGGCGGCGCTCGGCCTGTTCCTGGCCGCGTCCGTCGCGGGCTGCGTGTCGTTGCCGGGCGGCGGCCCGGTGGTGTCCTACCCGATCAATCAGGGTCCCGGCGGGAAAAGCCAGCCCTACAACCTGCAGATCATCGCACAGCCGCCGGTGGCCGGCTGGACGCCGCAGCAGGTCGTCGAAGGGTTCCTCGCCGCGTCCGCGAGCTTTGGCGACCAGCTGAAGACGGCGCGCGAATACCTGACGCCAGCCGAGAACAGCGACTGGCAGCACCCCGCCTGGTCGGCCACCGTGTTCAGCAGCGCCCCGGTGGTCGGCAGGCCAACCTATGCCGCCGCCGGCCGCGGGCAGAACGCTGCGCAGGTCACGGTCACCGGCACGGTGCAGGCATGCCTGAACGGGGTCAACGGCGGCTACGCGGTGCCCTCGTCCTCGACCTGCCTGTCGCCGCTGATCTTCGGTCTCGTCAAGTCAGCCAAGACGGGCGGCCAGTGGCGCATCTCAGCCGCGCCGCCGGAACTGCTGCTGACCAGCGACTCGTTCCAGCGCGACTACCAGCCGCGGAACCTGTACTTCTTCGACCCTGGCAAGCGCTACCTGGTCCCTGACCCGGTATACGTGCCCCTGCAGGCGACGTCGGCCGGCCTGATGAACGAGCTGGTAGACGACCTGATCTCGCCGCCGCAGGACTGGCTCACCAGCCGGGCCACTGTCACCGCCCTGGCGCACGCCAGCCGGCTCGGTGACGTGACGCTGGACGGCGGGACGGCCGTGGTGGACCTCGGCGGCGCCATCGCCAAGGCTCCGCGGGTGGTGTTGCAGCAGGTCTCCGCGCAGCTGCTGTATACGCTGATCGGCTCCGGCCAGGGCGGACCGTCAGTCCAGACGGTCGAGCTCTACGTGAACGGCAAGCCCTGGACCCCGCTGGGGACACCGCAAAGTCCCGTGCAGAACGAGAGTGACAGCGTCTACATCCCGCCGAGCGGACCAACCGGGCAGGGCAACGTGTTCTACTACCTGGATGGCGCGTACCTGTACCGGCGCGACGGCCTTGCGGGCAGCCCGGTGCGGATCGGCCGCATCGGCACCGGGTTCGCCCAGATCGCGGTCTCGGCCGGCGGCTACCTGGCCGCCTTGCGCGACGACGGCACGCTGTTCACCGGGCGGCTCGGCGGCAAGCTGATGATGCGGGCCGGCACCGGGTACACGGACATGAGCTGGGATGCCCGCAACAACCTGTGGGCGACCAATGGCAACCAGATCGTCATGCTGCGCGGCGCTGTCAGCCCGGGACAGCCGCAGGCCCAGCCGGTCCCCGTGGATGTGGTGGACTCCGCTGGCGGCAGCCTCGCCTCCGGTCTGTTCACCGCGATCCAGGTCGCCCCGGACGGCGTCCGGGTGGCCATCATCGTCGGCACCGAGATCAACTTCGGCGCGATCGTCATTCAGCCGCGAGCTAACGGCGCTCAGCCGTCCGTCAGGATCGACTTCTCGCCGTTCTCCGTCGAGGGTCAGGGTGCGACCCCGTTCGACGCGGTGACCTGGTACGGACCGGACAACGTGATCACGCTGAGCGGGAGCGGGTCCAGCACGGTGCTGACCGAGTACCCGGTCAACGGCGGCACCGCGACGCCCATCTCGCAGCAGCCGAACATCGGGTGGATCACCGCGAATCCAGGCTCCGCGCTGCTCGCAGGGCTGCTCAAAGGCGGCATGATGGCCGACTCCAGCCTCACGGGCGCCTGGATGAGCGTGCCGGGCAACGGCACTGCCCCGGTCTACCCGGGCTGAGCGTGCACAAAGTGACGCTTTAGTACAAATGTCCCTCCTGACATTTGGGCCCAGGAGAGCTAGCGTTCATGCATGGCACTCGCCCGGGTCCGTGGTTGCGCTGGGTCGGCTCCATCCGTAGCGGGAGGGTTTCCCGCAGCGAGAGGTGTGACCCGGCAAGCCGATGCCAGCCGCAGGCGAAACGGCCCACGTAAGGCGACTTCTCGTCGACCGATCACGGTGCGGCTTAGAGGTAAGTCCTGCCTCGACGGGGAATACAGAGTTCCCCACCCCGGGAGAAGGGCAGTAGTGGCCATGGAAGGCCGCGAACCCCTCAGCAGGCGGATGTGGGGACGAAGACCAGGTCGGCCGGGCGAGTGCCCACTACCGGTCAATCCCAGCCAGTAGGGGGATCGAGATGGATATCACCTTCAAGAGCAGGCACACCAGCGTTCCGGAACGCTTCCGCAGGCACGCGACTGAGAAACTGGCCAAGCTCGAGAAGCTCGATCAGAAAGCGATCCGGATCGACGTAGAGGTATCGACCGAACGCAACCCGCGGCAGTCTGACCGCAGTGAACGGGTGGAGCTCACGATCAGATCGCGCGGCCCGGCCATCCGGGCGGAAGCGGCGGCCGACGACAGGTACGCCGCACTCGACCTCGCGTTCGCCAAGCTCGAGGGCAGGCTGCGCCGGGCATGCGAGCGGCGCAAGGTCCGCCGCGCTGACATGACCGTACGGTCGCCGGACGCGCTGACCGCGGTGGCGGCCGCCGCGCGCGGCCCGGCCGAGATGGCCGCCAGCTCTTCCGTCCCCGTCCCGGCGGACGAGGCGCCAGCCATCGGCGT
>JASHXJ010000184.1 GCA_030043595.1 Trebonia sp. | reverse complement strand
GCCGCTCACGCCCGCGACCCAGGCGTCGCTCGCGGACACCGCGGCCACGCCGGACAGGCCGACCAGGCCAGCCGGGCTCGGCAGCTGCTGCCAGGCCTTGCCGTTCCAGTGCAGGACGAGGCCGGTGAAAGTAGCGGTGGTGCCCACCGCCCAGACGTCAGTGGCCGAGACGGCGTCCACGGTTGTCAGTCCGCCGCCGAATATCGCCGGACGGCCGGGGGCCGCGACCGCGGGGACCGCGGGGACCGCGGCGATGCAGCTGGCCGAGGCAACCGCGAGCAACGGAAAAGCCAGCACGTTCATCCGGGCACGGCACGGGATACGCACAGTGCTGCCTCCCCTCCCGACAGCCAGCACCCTGGGCTCGTCTGATGGTCACATATCCCGCATTGCCTGCCTACTACTACAAGATGCACTTTTCGTGGCATGTGGGTAAGGCGCAGGCGACCGCGCGGGCGAGCAGATGAGCGCGCTCGCTGGCGTTCGCGGTCATCGCCGCCGCCCGCTCGAACTCGGTCCGAGCGTCGTCCCGCCTGCCGAGCCGCTCGAGGAGATCGGCGCGGACCGCGGGCAGCAGGTGGTAACCGCGCAACGCCGGCTCGCCGGCCAGCGCGTCCGCGATCGCCAGCCCGGCGGCCGGACCGTCGGCCATCGACACGGCGACCGCGCGGTTGAGCTCGATCACAGGCGACGGGCTGATCGACCGCAGCACGTCGTAGAGGGTCACGATGCGGATCCAGTCGGTGTCCCCGGCGGTGAGCGCGCGCGCATGGCATGCGGCCAGCGCCGCCTGGATGACGTACGGCCCGCTGAACTGGCTGCCGCTGAGGGATTCCGCCGTGCCCAGCGCCGCGAGGCCGCGGGTGATCAGCAGCCGGTTCCACCGGGTGCGATCCTGGTTCAGGAGCGTGATCAGCTCGCCGTCGCGCCCGGTTCGCGCCGCGATCCTGGACGCCTGGATCTCCATGAGCGCGACCAGCCCGTGCGCCTCGGGCTCGCCGGGCGCGAGCGCGGCGAGCATGCGGCCAAGGCGCATCGCCTCCTCGCATAGCTCCGCCCGCGTCCAGGACTCCCCCGACGTCGCCGAGTACCCCTCGTTGAAGATCAGGTACACGACCTCGAGCACGGACGCGAGCCGCGCCGCGAGCTCGGTGCCCACCGGCACCTCGAAGGGCACCCCGGCATCGGCGAGCGCCTTCTTCGCGCGCGTGATGCGGGCCGCCATCGTCGGCACCGAGACGAGGAACGCCCGCGCTATCTGCTCGGTTGACAGTCCCCCGACCAGCTTCAGCGTCAGGGCCACGCGCGCGTCACGCGACAGCGCCGGGTGGCACGCCGTGAATATCAGCCGCAGCACGTCGTCCTCGACATGCTCGTCGAACTCGATCTCGCTCATCGGGTCTTCCGCCTCCGCGAGCTCCCGGGCGATCTCGGGCACCCGCCGCTCGAAGCTGACCTGCCGCCGCACGCCATCGATGTAGCGGCGGCGCGCGACGGCGGTCAGCCAGGCACCCGGGCTGGCGGGCACGCCCGAGGAGGGCCACTGCTCAAGCGCGGCGACGAGGGCGTCCTGCGCGAGATCCTCGGCCAGGCCGACATCGCGAACCATGCGGGCGAGCCCGGCGATCAGCCGCGCGGACTCGATCCGCCAGACCGCCTCGACCCGCGCCTTCGCCGCCGCGTCAGGCAATGACGCCTACCGGTCCGGCTGCTGCCCGGCCCGCGCCCGCAGCCGGGTCTCGGCGTCGACGATGTCCTGCGGCAGCTGCCCTTCGAAGTCGGCCAGCTCGTGAATGCGCCGCAGCTCCACGCTCGTGCTCGTGAACGGCGCCCGGCGCACCCACTCGACGGCCTCCTCCAGCGAGGAAACCTGCCAGATCCAGAAGCCGCCGACGAGCTCCTTCGCCTCCGCGAACGGCCCGTCGATGACCCGGCTGCCGCCGTCGGCGTCGTACACGACACGCCTGCCCTCCGCCGACGGCGCGAGGCCGTCGGCGGCCAGCATGATCCCGGCCTTGATCAGTTCCTCGTTGTACCTGCCCATCGCCGCGAACTCATCGGCGTGGTCGGCGTAGTTGCCCCGCTCGCTGTCCTGCGTGGCCTTGACCAGCACCATAACGCGCATCTGGGTCTCCTTCCCTGACCGGCCGGACGTTCCGGCTCAGCAGTGCGTCGAACGGCACTGACCGGATTCGACACGGGTCCGCAGGCCGCGGGAGGCGAGCCACTGCGCGCCGCGCCGGGCTGACGCCCGGGACAGCCAGGCCTCCTGCACGACCTCTGCCAGTTCCTCCCGGCTCAGCTCGTCCAGGCGCGAGGCGCGGACCAGCACCGAAGGGTGGCCGTCGAAGTGCGCCGTGGTGAAGAACGGCGACCGCGGGTCGCCGGTGAGGGCGTGCTTGTCGGCCTCGGAGGCCACCCAGAACATGATCACGTCGTCGTACCGCTCACCGGTCGCCGGATCGGCCGCGTCCGGGCGCGGGGTGCGGAAGAAGATGAAGGACTTCCCGCCGACCTGGTAGACGGGGTTGCCCGCCGGACCGTGCTCGCAGGTGACGTGCGGCATCGTCATCGCCATCGCGTGCACGTCCGCGACCGTCGCGGGCTCTGCGGTGTCCATGGACCCGAGCATAGGCCGCGCCGTCTGGGTTCCTAGACGTGCTCCATCACGATGACGCCGGTCGTGTCGGGCTCGAGCGCGTCGAAGATGTGCGGCACGTCCCCGGGGTAGCTGACGTAGTCGCCGGGCCAGAGCTCGACCGCCTCATCGGTCGGGCCGGCGAGCACGCGTCCCGTGCTCAGCACCAGGTGCTCCAGCGTGCCGGGCATGTGCGGCTGCGACGCCCGCGGCGGGCCCGGCTGCGCGCAGATCCGGTAGATGTCACGTCGCGCGCCCGGCGGGCAGGACGCGAGCATGGTGGCCTCGTAGTGCGCCTGTTCGGAGTGCACGACCGGGCCCTCCCCCGCGCGGATCACCTGGATCACTCGGCGCGGCGGGTCGACGAGGCGGCTGAACGGCACGCCGAGCGCGACGCCGAGCGCCCAGAGCGTCTCCACGCTCGGGTTCCCGGTGCCGGACTCCAGCTGGGACAGGGTCGACTTGGCGATCCCGGCCCGCCGGGCCACCTCCGTGAGCGAAAGCCCGGTACGCGCGCGTTCCCGGCGCAGCGACGCCGCGATCAAGGACACGACGTCCGCCGCATTGTCCGCCATGCGTTCACTCCAGACTACGATTCGTTCGATTTGACGAACAGCCCTAACGCGTTCATTATATTGAACATGCGGGTTCAATGGCGAACAACCGGGCGCCCCGATCGCGCGCTGCTGCGCGACGTCGCGCTCGTGTGCCTGGCCGACGGGATCGTCGGGGTGTCGTTCGGCGCGACCGCGGCGGCGGGTGGGCTCCCCTGGTGGCTGCCGGTCGTCATGTCGCTGCTCGTCTTCGCGGGCGGAGCCCAGTTCGCGGCGATCAGCGTGGTGCTCGCCGGCGGCAGCCCGGTCGCCGCCGTGGCGGCCGGCGCGCTGCTGAACACCCGGCTGTTCCCCTACGGCCTCGCCGTAGCTGACGTTACCGAAGGCCGCTGGTGGACGCGGTTGCTGGGCGCCCACGTGACCACGGACGAGTCCGTGGCGTTCGCGCTGCGGCACACCGACCCGGCGGCGCGCCGGCAGGCGTTCTGGACCTGCGGCGTGACGCTGTTCGCCGCATGGAATGTCGCCGTGCTGCTCGGCGTCCTGGCTGGCACGGCGGTGAAGAACACGGCGGCCTTCGGCCTCGACGCCACGTTCCCCGCGGTACTGCTCGCC
>JASHXJ010000183.1 GCA_030043595.1 Trebonia sp. | reverse complement strand
GCACCGGCCACCGCCCACTCCATCCGTCGTGACGGCATTGGTTCATGATCGCAGACCGGTGCCAGAGCGCTGGCCGCCAGATCTACGACGCTTCCGCGGAAGCGTTTCGTGCGTGATTTCACGAGCCGTCTCTTCCCAAGCTCGTATCGTACTATTCGTCACCCCATTTACTCCGGCATCATTCTCGCGATGATCGGTACCGCGGTGGCGGTTAGCTTTATCTGGCTGATAGCGGTTGTCCTACTGGGAGCGTACTTCCTTTTCAGCGCTGTCAAGGAGGAGCGTTATATGACCGAGCTCTTTCCTGGCGCGTATCCTCGTTACAAGCAGTCAACCAAAATGCTGATCCCCTTCATCTTCTGAGCACCAGTTTTATTCTCCCTGCGCCTGTGGTCCCGCCTATTGCCTGGACGCGCTCTCATGCCGCGAAGCCTGCCCAACGGTACCGCCGGGCCGTTACCTTGCTTGCCTGATCCCGCCTGGCAGCTTCACGCGCCTCAGCACGTTCCCGTGCTGCCCGCCTACGATCGGCGGCAATGAGAAGTCGTTCATTAGCTGCTTCTAGATCACGTGCATTCTCAGCGAGGAGAGTCGTCATCGCCGCCACCCAGGTCGGGTACTACCAAAACCATGACTAGAGACCGGCTGCGTCACGGATTCGATAAGTCGCCACGGAGCTGGCGGGAACTTCAGCCAGGATCGGCTGCATGAGTGGAGCACGCGGCCCTTCAGGGGTGCATGCCCCCTGTTCGAGGTGCGGCGGGCGGAACCGCAGGTTGCTGCTATGGGAAGCTGGCAGATCATGACCAGCTCCAGTGAAGTCCCGTATCCGGGTCCCGGGGTCCGCCGTCTGATCCTTATCTGGGGACAGGAGGGTGCCGGCAAGACCACGATCCTCCGTGCGCTGCTGCCGCACACGCCGCGCGCGGCGCGGATAGATGCCGAAGATCTGGGCCAGGTCAACCCGTGCTTGTATGACGAGGCGTTCTGGCGGCTGCTGCGAGCCAACGTCGGGACCCTCGTCCGAAACTACTGGGCTGCCGGCTTCGGGAACGTCATCGCGGGAAGCTTTTTCAGCACCCGCGATGACTTCCTGCGCTTCCGCGAGCTTGTCCCCGAGGTCGACGAGGTGTGCATGGTGCAGTTGCTCGTGCAGCCGGACGAGCTCCAGCGCCGCCGGAACACGCGCGCCAAGCAGACCACGCAGGAGTGGCGCGACAGGGCCGGCCGGCTGGATACCACCGATACGACGATCGCCGGCAACCAGGACGGATACCGGTATCTCGCCGTCGATAGCACGAGGATGACACCCGGACAGACAGTCGCAGCGATCATGGGCGGGTTCCCGCAGGTCTACGGCCGCGGTCGCCCGGCTTCAGGCGCCTAGACCCGCGTCCGGCTCCGGCCCCGGAGCAGCCCCGGAACACGCGCATCTGCGCGCCTATCGTCGTGCCTGCGCCCCCCAGGGTGGCATCCCCTGGCTGGATGTGATGTTTGCGTACGTCATCCCAGTGCTGCCCGAAGAGGGGACGCCGCCGGGCCTGCCCTCAGTCAGGTAGCCTGAAACAAGGCCTGCCCTGGATTCGGAGTCCGCGCATGAAGTTCAAGAGGAGAGCAAAGTTCAACGTGACCGGCGTGAGCTTTCCTGTAATCGGCGGCGGGGTTACCTGGGAAGGCGCAGCTGATGAGCGCGAAGTGCGGGGCCGGACAGAACGGGCAGACGCGTTCGCGAAACTCTGGGACATAGCTCAGAGCGCGCATATCGGGCTCAGGGACAATTTCGATAACGTGGACGGGCTTGCCAGCGTCTACCGGCAACTGAATGTTCTCCTCATCCAAAAGGCCCCGGCGCTGGATTCGGCTGATGTCGATCTTGCTCAGAATTTCCTGGCAGCACTCGAGGAGTTCATTCGCCTTCTCCGGCCATTGCCCGGCCGCGCCGCAGATCGCGTGCGAGAAGAGATCGCAGCCACTGCGGATAACCCGTACTTCCCGGCTGACCTTGAGAATCTTGCAGCGGCTTACTCTCGCGTGTCATCTTGCAATGAATCACTCAAACGGCGATACCGTGAAGTGGTTTTCGGCGAGGAGTTATATGACTGGGGCTATCCTATCGCGTCCTATCGTAGTCACCGCTTCCCGCACGCAATCGTTACCCTCCGGGATACCCAGTTCCGGCGGACCGCCGAGGCGGGCCGAATCTTTATACATCGCCGAGCTCAAGGTGAACGTCCGCATCTGCCGCGATGGGGTATGTCGTGGAGCGTGAGTAGGAGTGCCGGACCATCCCGTCAAAGTGACCACATCCGCGTTTGGGCGCCGGTTCTCGGAGGCGACTAGGGGCAATCAGAGCGGTATGCCATGTGTATCGCCTGGCGGTCTCCGGGCTTCGTGCGCCCGGCGGCGCGCAGGGCCTATGATTCCCGGCATGGAGAAGATCGCGGTAATCGGGTCCGGCAATGTGGGCCGTACGCTGGCGGCTGCTTGGGTCAAGGCTGGCCATGAGGTCGCGATCGGGAGCCAGCATCCTGAGACGGCGACGGTGCCCGCGGGTGCGGCGGTCACCGAGCCGCTTGCCGCGCTGGAGGAAGCCCGCGTGGTCGTCTACGCGATCCCGGGCGCCGCGATGGCGGATACGCTGACGGCCCACACCGTGGCGCTCGAGGGCCAGATCGTGATCGACGCGACCAACAATATGAGCGGCGGCCCCGAGATGTCCGGCCTCCGCCACCTTCCGGACGGCGTGATCGGCTTCCGCGCGTTCAACTCCGTCGCCTGGGAGAACATGGCCGACCCGGTGATCGGCGGCGAGGTCGCGGACATGTTCTTCGCCGGGCCCGACGGTGCCGGGCGGGAGACGGTCGCGGGACTGATCGCCGATGTCGGATTCCGGCCCGTCTACGCGGGTGGCAGCCCGGCCGCCTTCGCCGCTGTCGACTCGGTGGCCGGCCTGTTTTTCGCGCTCGCCTTCGGCCGTGGCCTCGGCCGTCGGCTGGCGTTCCGCGTTCTCACCGAGAACGAGAACATCTGAGCCGTTCCAGTCGCCCGTCGTGCATGAGGTGCCGCACGCCGGCGCCGCGGGGACGGAGACGAAGGCCGCTAACAGGCGGCGGTGAGAGCGCCACCACGCGCTCTCCGAGTACATCACCGCGACCTGGCGCTCGGCGGCCTCGGCGAGCACGCGGTCGGTCGCGGCCAGGAAGTCCGGCGAACGCATGTATTCCGCGTAGCCGCGGAACATGTCGCCGCGCCACGCTACGCCGGGGAGCCGGGGTGGGCTTGCGGAAGCCGCCGAGGCGTTTCTCCCACCGGTAGGAGCGCACTAATCGGGAGCTGGCGGGTGGCCCGGTGCCGAATGTCCGGACGGTGAAGACGGCCTTGGGGTGCGACGGCTGTGCAGATCGTGCGGTTCTTCAACCGCGGTTCGCGGGATATCGAGCATGTCGGCTCGGCTTACGACGCTGCGGAGCGGGAGCTGCTGGCGCCAGCCAGGCAGCGGCTGGCGGCTGGGGAGGGCGGGCTTAGCTGGGCATGGTCACGCCGTGGCCGGTCTCGACGGCATCTCCCGCGCCCGCGTTGACTGGCCCGACTTCACGAGCCTCAACCAGTGGGAGCGCACTAGCCCCCTGGGGCTGGCCGAAGAACGACGCCAACTCGGCTAGCCCGCAGGCCTGTAATCCGCGAGGAGCGGCGCCTTGCTCATCATTGATCACCAGAGCCGCCGAAAGGCCCGCGGCCTCCACCCTGGCGCCGCCGACGCCATATCGTCACCCCGATAACCACCGCAAGTACGGGAAGGGCGATGTACCACTGACCGCCGTGTTGAAGTGAACTAGCCTGATGTGCCGTGATCAATGCGAAGCTCACGGGGATGCTCCTGTCCCGTATTGACCACGACGATCGATTGGGCCTGCCGGCCCAGGGCCGCCACGGTGAAGAGCTCGGGCGTGCCCGCCATGCCGCCAATGTCGCGGACAGTACAGGCCGACAGTACAGCAACGCCCCGCACAGCCGCCAACAAGCACGACGGGGCATTACGGACGCGCTCCAAGGCGTATCCCCGAGTTGTCCCGAACCACCATCAACAGCCAACGGGCCCCCTTGACCCGGATTTCCCCCGGCTGCCGGATTAACGGAGGAGCTGGAAGGCGCCCCGGACGATTGCCAGCAATGCGACCGGGGTCGACGGGGGCAGTGCGGCTGCGGGGTTACTGAGCATTGCGACCACCGCGTAGGTCTGGCCGTTGCTGCTGGTGGCCAGGTAGCCCACGGTCGCCACGCCCGGCTCGGATCCGCCCTTGAACCAGACGGTGGGCCATTGCGCCGGGTCAAGCCCGATGCCGCCGTCGTTGGCCGACATGATGGAATCCAGCGGTGCCAGCCGGGGCTGGGCGGCGAGCTGCCGCAGTCCGGCAAGGGCGCGGCAGATGTCATCGGGGGAGGCGAACCATTCGATGGTGTCGATGTCTCGTGGCGTGACCCACGCTTGCGCCGCCGCCAGGGCGGGCAGCGGCGCCGGGTCGACGGTGCTGGCCAGCAGCGCCTGCCGGCCGGCCTGGTTCGCGGCGATGTAGCGGCTGGCGAGGGCTGGCCACTGGGTGAGCTTGAGGATGAACATTTCCCGGGTGGTCAGGAACGGCATGTTGAGGGCGGCATGGTCGGACCATTGCTGGTCCTGTGCTTGCACTGCGGGCCGGCCCACGAGGTTGATCAGCATGTTGGCGGCCGTGTTGTCGCTGACCGAGATCATCTTGGCGGCCGTGTCCTGGACTGAGATGCGGGTACCGTCCGGCTCGTTCTGCAGCTGCCCCGACGGCAGGCTCTTGAGCGGCGCGGTGACGGTCAGCATCTGGTTCCAGGAGACGCGCCCGGCGGCGATCTGGTGCGCCAGCGCGCCCAGCACGAACAGCTTGAACATCGACCCGAGGGGCCGCGCGGCCGAGGCAGCCACCTGATGGACCGCAGTGCAGCTCCCGCCCGGTGACACCCTGGCGGCCAGCAGGCTGGAGTCGGGAGCCAGCCCGGCAAGCTCGGCGTCGGCCTGGGCCCAGCTGGCTGGCGGAGGCTGATACGGCGCGAGCGACAGCCCGCTGATCAGCCCGGCGCCGTCGACCGAGATGTCCACCGTCAGCGTGGCCGAGCCGAACGCGGCCACCGCCAGCAGCGAGTCCGGATCACGGGCGGGGTTTTCCGACAGCAGCCCGATCAGGGACGCCCCCGAGGACGGCACCGACGCGCCCACGGCTGCCGGGAGCCCCGCCAGGACCGAATTGAGCTGCGCCGGGCTGATCTTCGCCAGGAAGCCAGAATCGAAATGAGCCCGGATCACCTGCTGGGACAAGGGGACCTCGGCCACGGCGCGCAGGAACCAGGTAAGCTGCCTGCCCAGCGGGGCGTCAGGCACGGTCCTGGAGATGAACACGGACGAGGACGCCGTGGTGGCCGGGCCTGTGCTGCCCGGGGAAGCAGCGCACCCGGCCGCAGCCCACGCAAGCACCACGCTGAGCACCACGCACCCGTACGGCCTGGCCATCTTCCGCCAGGCCAGCTGCCCCGCACTGCCACGGGCCATGCCGCACTCCGAGGTCCTCCGGCGCCGCCGCCGGAGCCAGAACCAGTTCATGTCTTGCGGCCCCCTTACAGTGGGCCTAGAGCAACCACTGTAAGTATGAGTGTGCCAGCGCGGCATTGACCCGCCATTACGCCGTGATTGCGTTATCCCTGGTGCGCGGCGAACAATGCCCGCCCGCCGTACGCCACCACCCGTTCGGACCCGGCGGGCACGGCGTGATGCGAGCCCCGAGGCCAGCAGCACCTCTTCTTGCCATGACCGGTCCGCCAGCCCGTCAACATCGACCGTCACATGTGCGGACGCCCTCCGGGCAGTCCTCGGCCAAATCCACAGCCGACTAGCGCGCAGCTATGCGCTGTGGATCCTGCCCGCCTATTACGTGATCACGGACGCCAGGATCGTGAGCGTGCGGGACTTCCAGGGCGCCATCGCCCTGGCGCTACGTTCACATCGAAGGTGAGGGTTTCGGCGTCGGTGTCGT
>JASHXJ010000182.1 GCA_030043595.1 Trebonia sp. | reverse complement strand
GGCCGGTGTCTGCTGCGGTCCCCAGTAGGCGGGTGCGGCGGGCGGCGGGCTTGGCGGCTCGTACGCGGGAGCCGCGGGCGGTGACTGCTGGGCCGCCCAGTAGGCAGGGGCCGGGGGCGCGGGCGGCGGAACCGGCGGCTCGTGCCGGGAGAACGCCGGCGCCTGCTGGGTCGGCGGCTCGTGACCGATGGACCCGTGCGGCGACTGCCCCGAAGGCGGCTGCCCGCCAGCGCCGGCGTCAGCGTCGGTGACCTGCGTTCCGCACCTGCTGCAGAACACAGCCTGATCCGAGAGTGCTGCTCCGCAATGACTGCAGTACATGGCCCCCCCATCAGCCAGCACGGCGCGAGGTGTCCGTGGATTAAGACATTTGGCAAAGCCTGGCAGTATCTATACCAGGCGTCAATGGGCCGCGGCGCACTGCCACCCCGGGCGCTTGGAGGTCAGATGGGCCTGGCATACGAACGTCGGGGAACCGGGCCGCCGCTCGTGCTGCTGCACGGGGTGGGGCACCGGCGGCAGGCGTGGCAGCCAGTCATGGACCTCCTGACGCCATACCGGACGGTGATCACCGTCGACCTGCCAGGCCACGGCGAGTCGCCGCCGCTGGCGCGAGCGGCCGGGCAGCAGGCGGTCCGCGCGATCGCCGCGCAGGTGTTCGCCTTCCTCGACGAGCTGGCCCTGGACCGCCCGCACGTCGCAGGCAACTCCCTCGGCGGCGCCCTGGCGCTGATCGCGGGCGCGCACGGCCGCGCGCGGACCGTGACCGCGCTGTCCCCGGCCGGCTTCTGGGCCGGGAACTGGCAGTTCGGCTACGCCAGGGCGGTTTTCATGTCCGCGCAACTGGCGGGGCCGGTCGCCCGGCCACTGGTGCCCGCGCTGGCGCGCAGCACGCTCGGCCGGGCCATCATCGACGGCCCGTTTGTGCACAAGCCCTCGCGGATGACGCCCGGGCAGGCCGTGGGCGACGCGCTCGCCTTCTTCCGCGCCCGGGAGACGGTCGGCGCGGTCCTGGCGGAACGAGCGTCCTTCACCGAGTCCCTGCCGGACGGCCTGCCGGTGACGATCGCGTGGGGGACAAGGGACCGCCTGCTGCCGCCCGGCCAGGCCCGCGTCGCCAGGCAGCGCCTGCCGCATGCCAGGTTCGTTCCCCTGCCAGACTGCGGGCACGTGCCGATGACCGACAACCCCGGTCTTGTCGCCCGGGTCCTGCTCGACGGCAGCGCGCCCGGCCGGGACGCCCGGCCCGGCTAGGACGGCGCGCTCCCGCGCAGGGGCATCCCGGCCGCCTGGTACGCGTCGTCGATCAGCCCCATGGTGGTGACGGCGCTCGCCGCGGTCGTGGGGAACGGCGAGCCGTCGAGCACGGCCGCCGCGAACGCCCGCAGCTGCCACGCGAACGTCGTGTCGCCCGCTTCGTCGTAGCGGCGCAGGTCCGCGGCCGTCTCGTCGGACGCCACCGACCCGTTCCGCGTCACGACGAGCCGGCCCTCGTGGGCGTTGATGAAGTTCCGCAGCCACAGGTGCCCCTCGTCACCGATGACGTGCACGTCGGCCCGGAACTCGCCGTCCCGGGTAAAGGACGACTCGAACCAGCCGGTCATGCCGCCGGGAAAGCCGAGCCGCGCCGCCATGGAACGGTCCACAAGCCCGCCGGGCAGCGGATCGGCCAGCGCCCCGGTGACCCCGGGAACCGGCTGGTCCGCCTCACCAGCGGCCTCACCAGCGGCCTCGCCAGCGGTCGCGCCGGCCGCCTGCGCTACCAGCCGCAGGCAGTCGATCGCGTAGCACCCGCCGTCCATCAGCGCCCCGCCGCCGAGCGCGTAGTCGTACCTGATGTCGTCCGGGTTGCCGATCGCCCAGCTCGTCCACGCCTGGGCGTGCCGCACCGTGCCGAGAGCCCCGTCGCCGATGACCGACTCCAGATGCAGCACCAGCGGGTGGTACCGGTAGTGCATGGCCTCCATCACCACGGCCCCGCACGCCTCCGCCGCGGCCTGCACCGCCGCGGCCTCGGCGGCGTTCGAGGCGAACGGCTTCTCGCACAGGACGTGCTTGCCCGCGGCCAGCGCGCGCAGCGTCCACGGCGCGTGCAAGGAGTTCGGCAGCGGCACGTAGACGGCGTCCACGCCCGGCCAGGCGACGAGCTCCTCATACGACCCGAACGACGTCTGTATTCCCTGCTGGGCAGCGAACGCCGCCGCCCGCGAGGCGTCCCGGCCGGCGACGGCCGCCACGGAGACCGACGGCACCGCCCGCGCCGCGGCGAGCAGCGCCCGCCCGGTGATCCGCGCCGTGCCAAGGATGCCGATCCGTACCTGCTCGCTCATCGCCGGCCCCCCGGGGCCAGCGCCTCGAGCACCTCGCTGGCCCGCAGCACCGCGCGGCCCTCATCGGCTGCCGGATCGCCCACCAGAGGATCCCAGTTCACGTCGTAGAACACCTCCGTAACCCCGCAGCTTTCCAGCCACGCCGTGTCCTGGCGGATCTGCTCATAGCTGCCGGACAGCAGCATCCGGTCGCCGGTCGCGGCGGACTGCACAGGGGAACCAGCGCGCACCACGCCCCGGCAGACGATCCGCACCGGCCCGCGCCCGGCGGCTGCCGCCGAGTCCTGCACCACCTTCGCGGCCCCGGCGATCTTCGACAGGTCGGCGCTGCTCGCCGTGACCCAGCCGTCCGCGATCCGCCCGGCCCGTTCCATCGCCGGCCGCGACATGCCGCCGATCAGTACGGGCGGCCCAGGCCGCTGCACGGGCGGCGGGTCCTGCCGTCCCGCCGGGATCTCGTAATAGGACCCCTGGAAGCCGCCCCCGCCCGCCCACAGCGAACGCAGCGCGGCCAGGTACTCGTCGGTCCGGGCGCCGCGCCGTGCCATGGACGCGCCCGACCCGGTGAACTCCTCCGCCAGCCAGCCGATCCCGATGCCCAGGTCGAGCCGCCCGCCGGACAGCACGTCGGCCGTGGCCGCCTGCTTCGCCAGCAGCAGCGGCGACATGAACGGGTGGCTGACGACCGCGACCCCGAGCCGGATCGAGGACGTCACGGCGGCGGCGTAGCCGATCGCCACCATCGGGTCGAGCACGCTGCGGTAGACGGGTCCCATCGCCGATCCCTGCGGCACCAGCAGCCGCTGGAACGTCCACAGCGACCGGTAGCCGAGCCGCTCGGCCCGCCGTGCGAACTCCGTGAGGTTGCGCGGCGTCGCCCACGCGCCCGCCACCGGTGCCCCGAATCCGATGTCCATGATCAAGACCATAACCGCGGGCCAGGCAGGTGCCCACAGCTACCCCGCCGCACCCGCGTCCGCCTCCCCAGACTTACCCTGCTGCCCTACCCTCCTGTCGCCACACCCGCCCCGCTGCCTTACCGTTGGCCCATGTCGACAGCGGATTTCTGCGCGGCGATGCTCGACGCCGCGGGTAAGCCATTGCCGCCGCCGGTGTCCCGTGCGGCACGTCGCACCTTGTGCAACGTGATCGGCACGGCCGCCTCGGCCGTGCCGTCCCCGACGGTGACCGTGCTGCTCGCCGCCGCCGCCGAACAGGGCAGCGACGGCGCCGTCCAGGTCCCTGGCCTCGCGCGGACCCTGGACCCG
>JASHXJ010000181.1 GCA_030043595.1 Trebonia sp. | reverse complement strand
TGCCATCGGCGCCTGAGTTGACTCCGCGATCTCAACCCCTGGGTGGAGACGTCAGCCCGGGCTGGCCAGCCCGCTGCGGAACGCGTAGCCCACGAGCTGCGCCCGGTCCCGCAGGCCGGTCTTGGCGAAGATGTGGTTGATGTGCGTCTTCACGGTGGCCTCGGACACGTACAGGGTCGCCGCTATCTCCGCGTTGGACTCACCCGCCGCGATGTGCGCGAGGACTTCGGCCTCCCGCGGCGTGAGCTCGCACGGCAGTGCGCCCGCCCCCGCCCCGGCCCCGGCACCAGGCCCGCCGCGCCCGCGCGCGTCGGCGACCGCGAACCGGTCACCGCTGCTCAGCGCCTCGAGCAGCCGCCGCTGCACGGCCGGGTCGAGCTGCGCGTGCCCGGCCGCCACGTCGGTGATGGCGCGCTGGATCTCGTCCGCGCCCGCGTCCTTGGTCAGGAACCCGCGGGCCCCCGCCTGCAGCGCGGAGAACACCCAGGAGTCGTCGGAGTAGGTGGTCAGCACGACGACCGCCGCCTCCGGCCGCAGCTCGCGCAGCCGCGACGTGGCTTCCACCCCGTTGCAGCGCGGCATGTTCAGGTCCATCAAGACGACGTCCGGGCGCAGTTCGAGGGCCTGGCGCACCGCGTCGTCCCCGTCGATCGCCGCCCCGACGACCGTGATCCCCGGTAGCAGGCCGATCAGCGACACCAGCCCTTCCCTGACAACCTTCTGGTCGTCGGCAATCAAGACCCTTACCTCGGAACGATCCGGGGTTTCCGCCCCGGCACTCACGATGCCTCCGCGGCGCGCGACGTCGGCAGCCACAGCTGCACCCGGAACCCCTGGTCGGTCGGCCCGGCGGTCAGCCGTCCGCCGAGCAGTTCCGCGCGCTCGCGCATCCCGGTGAGCCCGTACCCGCCGAAGGTCAGCCCGGCCGGGCCCGGCGGCGGCGCGTCGGCGGAGCGGGCGTCCTCGACCGCGAGCGCCACGTCGTCCTGGCCGTAGCTCAGGCACAGCTCGGCGCGCCCGTCGCGGCCGGCGTACTTCGCGGTGTTGATCAGCGCCTCCTGCGCGGTCCGGTAGAGGGCGAGGCCGATCTCCGGCGACAGCGCCCGCTCCTCGCCGGTCACGGTCAGCGCGGCGTGGATGCCAGTCGCCTCCGATGTCTGCCTGACGAGCCGGTCGAGCAGCGCCGGACCAGGCAGCTCGTCGCCGCGCAGCGCAGAGATGGCCCGCCGGGTGTCCGCCAGCCCTTCCCGCGCGATCCGCTGCGCGCGGGTGACCTGCGCGAGGATCTTCCGCGTGGTATCAGGGTCGTCGTCGCCGCCGCGCCGCCCGAGCAGCTCGGCGGTGTCCAGAGCCAGCACCAGGCCGGACAGCGAGTGCGCGAGAATGTCGTGGATCTCCCGAGCCAGCCGGTTTCGTTCGGCAAAAGCTGCCGCCTGTGCCTGGGCGGCCTGGGAAGCCTTGAGCTGGGCCAGCAGTTCCTCGGCGCGCGCCTGCGAGGCGCGCGCCCTGGCATGCGAGACGCGCATCGACCGGATGAACACCCCGACCGCGAACAGGAACGCGGCGCCGGTATCCTCGCTGACCAGGTTTCCCACGGACAGCTTCGCGGCCACCAGGGCCGAGATGTTTGCGGCGCCGAAGACGGCGATCCCGGCGAGGAACGCGACCAGCGGCGGCATTTCCATGCCGAGGCCGATCAGCGCGATGAAGACCACGAGATAGCCGGCTCCGGTGGGCAGCAGGCCGCCGAGCACGGCGCCGGCCAGCCCGGCGGCGGTCAGCGCGATCAGGTCCAGGGTGCCCGTGCGCAGCGGGCTCGCGACGACCCAGGCGACGCCGGCGATGGCCACGAGCAGCGCCACGGCGGCGGTTGCCATCACCGGCGGCGACTGCCCGCGCACCCCCGAGATGACCCCCAGGGTGACGAGCACGAAGATGACGGCGCACGCCGGTAGCGCGATCCGCTGCAGCGTGGCCGAAGGCTGCGGCGCGGCGCTCTCGGGCTCAGCCATGTGACCAGCGTAGGTGCCGGTTACCGGCACTGCATCGGCGTACGGGTTGATTGATTCCCGGCTGATTAACCAGTTCTTAACTATTCTCCGGCCGAAGATGCCAGGATGGGCAGCCGGGAGGTACGTCAATGAAGAGACAGACACCCGTCGGCGCGGTCGCGGTGTCCGCAGTGCTCGTGACAGGCGCGCTCGGCGCCGGGGCGCTCGCGGCGATCCCGGTCACCGGCACCGCCGCCTCGTCCGCGACACTGCTCTCGGCCGCCGCCCCCGCGCAGGCGCTGCAGGCATGGCCGGTGCTGAGCCAGGGACCGAACAGCGCCTGGCCGAAGGTCACGGTCCGCACACTGCAGTACCTGCTGAACTCCCACGGCGCGAAGCTCACCGTCGACGGCTCGTTCGGCCCGGCGACCAGGGCCGCCGTGGTCGCCTTCCAGCGCGCCCGCAACCTGACGGCGGACGGCGTCGTCCGCGCCGCGACCTGGCGCGCGCTGCTGCTCACGCTGACCAGGGGAAGCTCCGGACCCGCCGTGCGCGCCGTCCAGGACCAGATCAACTTCAGGAACAACCGGAACGGCCGCACCCTCGACGTAGACGGCAGCTACGGGCCGAAGACCCAGGCCGCGGTCCGCGCGTTTCAGCAGGCCATGGCCCGCCAGGTCCGCGGCTTCCCGGTGGACGGCGTCACCGGCACGCTGACCTGGCAGGCACTGGTGACCGAGGCCCTGTCCGGCTGACGGCGACGCGGCCGCGGCCGGCGCCGCCAGTACTATGCGTGCCATGTCCACCGTGCCTGGCCGCACCGTCACCCTGACCGGCTGGGGCCGGATCGCGCCGTCCGTCGCGGAACTGGCCGAGCCGGCCAGCGAGGCGGACGCGGCCGCCCTGCTGCGCCA
>JASHXJ010000180.1 GCA_030043595.1 Trebonia sp. | reverse complement strand
CCTGGACCTTCAAGCTGGCCGGCACGGCAGCGGCCGGCGTGCACGGTGCGGGCGCGTTCGCCGCGGCGCCGGTCGTGGTGGGCGGCGTCGTGTACATCCAGGACCTGGACTGCAACGTCTACGCGCTGTCGCTCGCCACCGGCAAGCTGCTGTGGGAATACCAGGTCAACACCCCGGAAGTGAGCGGGCCGGGACCGAACGGGGTGGCGGTCGCCGGCGGCCGCGTGTACGGGGACACGCCGTACACGGTCTTCGCGCTCAGTGCCGCGACCGGCACGGTGATCTGGTCCGACGACAGCCTGCTCAGCAAGGGCCAGGGGTCGTTCGAGATCCAGCCGCAGGTGGCGGACGGACGGGTCTACCTGGCCAGCGCCTACGGATCAGGGCCGGGCGGCGGCGTGCTGTTCGCGCTTGACGCTTCCACCGGCGCGGTGATCTGGCGGTTCAACACCCTGCTGGGCGCGGACCCGGGCGTGCAGTCGGTCGGCCTGGGCTCGGGCGGCGCGTGGGAGACGCCGCTGGTCGGCAGCGACGGATCGGTCACCTTCGGCATCGGAAACCCGTACCAGAGTGCCGGATCGGCCATGGCCCATCCTTCGGCGCAGCTTTACACCGACAGCGACGTGAACCTGGACGCGGCGACGGGCAAGCTGCGCTGGTACTACCAGGGCGTGCCGAACGACTACATGGACCATGACATGCAGGCCTCGCCGATTTCGGTGATGGTCGGCGGCGTTCCGGTGGTCGTCGGCGGCGGGAAGATGGGCATCGTCTACGCGATGAACGCGTCGACCGGCGCACTGCTGTGGAAGACGCCGGTGGGAGAGCACAACGGGACTGACAACGACGGGCTCCTGCTGCTGGAGCACAAGATCACGCTGAAGGCGCCGTACACGATCCTCCCGGGATCGCTGGGCGGGGTGCTGTCCAACATGGCCGTCGCTGGCAACAGCGTTTACGTGGCCACGATCGACGTGGGGTTCAAGGCCACCACCCTGAGCGAGGTCGTGCCAGTTACAGCGACGGGCAAGCTGGTTGGGGAGGTGGAAGCGCTCAGCCTGGCGACCGGAAAGGTCGAGTGGGACACGAAGGTGCCGTCTATGCCGCTGGGTGCCGTCACGGTGTCCAACGACCTGGTCTTCACGACTCTGTACAACGGTGTCCTGCTCGCCTTCAACCGCGACACCGGCGCGATCGTCTACAGGCACCAGCTGCCCACGTCGACCAACGCGCCGATCGCGATCGCAGGCAACTCAGTGATCGTCCCCGCAGGCGCTCCCCAGACGTCTGCGTCACCGGCGACCGTGACAGGTCAGCTCGTGGTCTACACCGTGCCTTGACGGAGGACTTCCGTTCTCATGGCCTATCCTCTGCATGTGGCGCGCGATGAACGCGGAGTGACCCCGCAGAGCGAGGACTTCTCCGCCTGGTATAACGAAATCGTTTTCAGGGCCGAACTGGTCGACCGGGGACCAGTGCGAGGCACGATGGTGATGCGCCCGTACGGATACCGGATCTGGGAACTGCTCCAGGCCGACATCGACCGGCGGATCAAGGAGACCGGCCACGTCAACGCCTACTTCCCGCTGCTGATCCCGGAAAGCTACATGCGGCGCGAGGCCGAGCACGTGGAGGGCTTCTCCCCCGAGCTGGCCATCGTCACCCACGCCGGCGGCAAGGAGCTCGAGGAGCCACTGATCATCCGGCCGACCTCGGAAACGGTTATCGGCGAGATGATGGCCAAGTGGATCAGCTCGCACCGGGACCTGCCGATGCTGCTGAACCAGTGGGCCAACGTGGTCCGCTGGGAGCTGCGGCCGCGGATGTTCCTGCGTACCACCGAGTTCCTCTGGCAGGAGGGCCACACCGCGCACGCTGATGAGGCGGACGCGATGTCCGAGACCCTGCTCGCGCTCACGATGTACGGGCAGGTGGCCCGGGACGTCGCCGCGATGCCGGTGATCGAGGGCGAGAAGACGCCGGGCGAGCGGTTCGCCGGCGCCAGGCGGACTTTCACCGTCGAGGGCATGATGCGCGATGGCCGCGCGCTGCAGTCAGGCACATCGCACTACATGGGCGAGAATTTCGCCCGCGCGTTCGGCATCCAGTACTCGGCCGACAACGGCGAGCTGAGGTTCTGCCACACCACCTCATGGGGAATGAGCGCGCGGATGGTGGGCGGCGTGATCATGACCCACGGCGACGACAAGGGCCTTGTGCTGCCGCCGCTGCTCGCCCCCTACCAGGTGGTGATCGTGCCGATCGGCCGGGGCGACCAGGCCGAGCAGATGCTGCAGCCAGCCAGCGAACTGGCCGAACGGCTGCGCCGGGCTGGCATCAGGACCCACGTCGACGCCCGCCAGCAAGTGTCCCCTGGCTTCAAGTTCAACGACTGGGAGATGCGTGGCGTCCCGATCAGGCTGGAGCTGGGTCCGCGGGACCTGGCCCAGGGCAGTGCGCTGATGTCCCTGCGGATCGGTGCGGGCAAGACTCCGGTCTCGCTGGACTCGGCGCCCGCCAGGCTCATGTTCGAGCTCACCGCGTTCCAGGGCATGCTCCTGCAGCGGGCGACCGACTTCCGCGACGCGCACACCGTCACGGTGAATTCGTGGGAAGAGTTCACCGAAGCGGTCAAGACCGGGTGGGCGATCGCGTTCCACTGCGGCCAGCAGGACTGCGAGGACGACATCAAGGCCGCGACCTCGGCCACGCCGCGCTGCATCCCCACCGTCGGCGAGCCGGAAGAAGGCTTGTGCGTGCGGTGCAACGCGCCGTCCGGCTACGGCAAGCGGATCGTCTTCGGCCGCTCTTACTGAGGTCTACTACGCTCTTCGGGTGGCCAGCACCCCGGTACGTTACCAGTCGCCAGAAGAGGACAGCGCACGGTGGCTGGGCTTCCCCTTCCGGGACGGCGACATCGTTATCAGCACACGGTCCAAGACAGGGACGACATGGGTCCAGGCGATCTGTGCGCTGCTGATCTTCCAGTCGCCAGAGCTTCCTGCTCCCCTCGCTCAGCTCTCGCCCTGGCTCGATCACCTGATCGTGCCTCGTGCCGAGGTGTATGCCCAGCTAGCCGCCCAGCAGCACCGGCGGTTCATCAAGACCCACACGCCGCTTGACGGGATTCCGCTCGACCCGCGCGCAACGTACATCGTGACAGCGCGGCATCCACTTGACGCGGCTGTATCGCTGTACCACCAGAGCGAGAACATCGACCGGGCACGCGTCCGGCAGCTGACCGGTCAGCTCGAGCCGGCGGAGCCCTCGCGGCCGCGCAAGCCGCTGCATGACTGGCTGCTCGGCTGGATCGCGAAAGATGCCGATCCGCGCGAGTCCATGGACTCGCTGCCCGGCTTCATGTGGCATCTGACGGACGCGTGGTCGCGGCGCGATGAGCCGAACGTGCTGCTAGTGCACTATGGCGACCTGCTGGCAGATCTGCCGGGGCAGATGCACCGGCTCGCCGCGCGGTTCGGGATGACCGTCCCTGAAGAAGACTGGCCCACCCTGGTACAGGCGGCCACGTTTGAGGGCATGCGGTCAAACGCGGACAACCTCGTGCCAACGACAGGGATTTTCAAGAACAACGCCGCGTTCTTCCGCCGGGGCACGTCCGGCGCGGGGCACGAGATCCTCAGCGGCGAAGAGATCGCCGCCTACCGTGCGCGTGCCGCTCAGCTAGCGCCCGCCGACGCGCTGAGCTGGCTCCACTCGCCAAGGCGCACGGATCCCTGACCTACGACCCCGATGGTGAGCGTTTCCGCGGAAACGCGCGCACATGCCGCGGAAAGCATGGGCAGGGCAGTCAGCCGCATCCGTTCGGGAAAAAGATCTTGATTCCGAACGGACCGGGCCGTCTCCTGCGGCCCAGCTTCCTCGTTTCCGCGGAAACGCCGTCGGGCCGAATGTCAGACGTCCACGATAAAATCGAATACATGACCGAGCTTCTCGTTCCGTGGAAACCTGCCTGGAACACGGATGTGATTCCCTGTTCCACCAATGACCCCATGTCGATGCCGATAGAGCATCTGGAGGCCCGCATCTGCGAGCTGGCCGGGCACCTGACCGCCGCGACCTGTCAGTTCCTGCTGCTAGTCGCCGACTTCGACGCCCGGCAGGGCTGGGCGTCGTGGGAGGTGCCCTCGTGCGCTGCCTGGCTGTCGTGGAAGTGCCAGATCGCCTCCGGCACCGCCCGCGAGCACGTCCGGGTGGCGCGGCTGCTGGGCACCTTGCCGTTGATCCGCGGGGAGTTCGCGGCCGGGCGGCTGTCGTATGCGAAGGTTCGTGCCCTGACCCGGATCGCCACCCCGGAAACCGAACATGACCTCGTCGAGATGGCCGGCCCGATGACAGCGAACCAGCTGGAGCGGTTCGCCCAGGCACATCGGCGGGTGTCGCGGGAGGAGCAGCAGGAGGTGAGCCGCCGCAGGAAGCTGACCTGGCGGTACGACGAGGACAAGGCGATCGGCATCACCCTCTGGCTGCCGCCGGCTGAGGGCGCTGTCGTGCTGCAGGCGATCCGTGCCTGGACCAACGACGTCGAGCACCCGCACGACCCCGCCGACGGCGGCCCCGCCCGGTCGCGGGCGGAGAACCTCAGACAGCAGGACGGCAGCGACGGGATCGTCTGGGACGGGGAGAACCCGCCCTGGCAGCGGGAGAAGACCCCGGCCGAGGACATGGCCGATGCCATCGTCGGGATCTGCGGCGGCTACCTCAGCGGCCGGGCTGCCGAGGCCGACAACCCCGACACGTACCACGTGATCATCCATGCCGGCACCGGCGCCATCAGCGTCACCGATGACGTCGGCGTTTCCGCGGAAACGCGGCCGGACGATGCTGCGCTCCCGGTCACTCACCCGGCATACGCGATGCGCTGCCACGTCGAGGATGGCCTGGCCCTCAGCCCTGTCACCTTGCAGATGATCGCCTGCAGCGCCACCATCAGCGCGATGTTCCACGACGCCAGCGGCAATCTCCTGAACGTCGGCCGCCGAACGCGCAAGCCGTCGGCGGCGCTGCGACGGGCGGCCCGCGAACGCGACAGGTACCGCTGCCGTTTCCCCGGCTGCGAGTCACGCCGCATCGACCTGCACCACATCGTGTTCTGGGCCAACGGCGGCGAGACGAAACTCACCAACCTCATCTGCCTGTGCAAGCGGCACCACTCGCTCGTGCACGACAAGGGCATCGTGATCGCCGCGGTCGGCGGCGGATTCGCCTTCTACGAGAAAGACGGCAGGCTGATACCTGCCAGTCCGCCGCTACCGGAAAGCTCCGCTGACTGCATCACCGCGTGCCACGACGCGGTCATCACCCCGTCCACGATCATCCCGCCGCACTCCGGCGAGCGACTCGACCTCAACCTGGCCATCTGGACCTGCTTCGCCAACGCTCGCGTCAGTGCAGGATGACCGTGCGGTTGCCGTTCAGCAGGACCCGGTGCTCGGCGTGCCAGGTGACTGCCCGGGCGAGTACCTGCGCCTCTACGTCACGGCCCGCCTCAGCGAGCCGCTGCGGCGGGTAGGTGTGGTCGACGCGCATCACGTCCTGCTCGATGATCGGTCCCTCGTCGAGGTCCGGCGTGACATAGTGCGCCGTCGCGCCGACCAGCTTGACGCCCTTGGCGTACGCCTGGTGGTACGGCTTAGCGCCCTTGAAGCTCGGCAGGAACGAGTGGTGGATGTTGATCATCCGGCCCTCGACCCGCTTGCATACTTCGGGCGAGAGAATCTGCATGTAGCGGGCCAGCACGATCAACTCGGTCTCGGTCTCGTCGATGAGCGACAGCAGCGTCGCCTCGGCGGCCGGCTTGGTCTGCGGAGTCACCGGGATGTGGTGGTACGGGAGCCGGTAGGACTCGGTGAGGTCACGGAAGTCCTCGTGGTTGGAGACCACGCCGACGAGGTCGACCGGGAGTGAGCCGCTCTTCCACCGGAACAGCAGGTCGTTGAGGCAGTGCCCGAGCCTGGAGACCATCAGCAGCGTCCGGATCCGCGCCGACGTGTCGTGCAGGCGCCAGGACATGTGGAACGCCTCGGCGACCCAGGTGAAGTCCCGCTCGAGTTCGGCAACGGTACGGCCTGGCTGCGGCACCGCGAAGTGCACCCGCATGAAGAACCGGCTGTCGTCCGGCGTGCCGTACTGCTGGCTGGCGATGATGTTGCCCGAGTGCTGCACAAGGAAGCTTGACACCGCGTAGACGATGCCGGGCTTGTCAGGGCACGACAGGGTCAGGATGAACTCCAGGCCTGTGCGCTCCTCGTCGCTCATGACTCCCTACCTTCGCGACGGCCGCCCGCGAAGTCAAGCGGGTATGCCGGGATAATCACGAGGTGCGGTTTCACCGGGTCCAGGTGGTGCGGCGAGCGCCGCATCCGGAGCGCGGGTTCACCCAGGGCCTGATCGCCGTCGGCGACACGGTGTGGGAGTCCACCGGGCTGTCCGGCCAGTCGACGCTGCGCCGGTACCAGTTCGGCGCGGACACGGTCGCGGCACAGGCACACGTTCCCGATCAGCTCTTTGGCGAGGGCATCTGCCAGGTGGGTGCCGGAATCTGGCAGCTCACCTGGCAGGAGCGGGTGGCGCTGCAGTGGGACGCGGCCACGCTGACCCTGCGCGAACGGATCCCCTACAACCGTGCGGGCTGGGGAATGTGCGCGGCTGGCGACGAGGTGGTGACGAGCGACGGCACAAGCGAACTGGTCCGCCGCGAGCCGGTCCGGCTTGCTCCGGTCGCGGTCGTGCAGGTCCGGTGCCAGGGCGCCCGGGTGCGCGGACTGAACGACCTTGCCTGGTCCGGCGGCCTGGTCTGGGCCAACGTCGCAGGGACCACGTGCCTGGCGGGGATAGACCTCGCGACCGGCGAGGTCACCGACGTGGCGGACGCGCACGCCGCGGCCGAAGGGCACTGGCGGGATCAGCAGGCGATCATGAACGGGATCGCCGCGCTTGCCCGGCCGGGTGAGTTCCTGCTCACGGGGAAGCGGTGGCGCTCGGTCCGGCACGTCCGGCTGGTTCCGGACCGGGACCGCGGTCACCGCGAACGGCTGCTGGCTGGCCTGTCTCGTTAGCTCCGCGAACTCGCCGCAGCACGGAACGCAGCGCGGGGCGCAGCGGATGGTCAGCGTAGCCTCCGTCGGCGAGTCCGGCAAGACGCTCGAACATGTTCCATGCGCCAAAGTCACCGCTGAGCACCCAGGACGCGCCCGCCGCGGCGAAGTAGAGCGGGAGCATCAGCAGCCCGCCGCACCAGGCGTACTGGGTGGTGTGGCGTGCCTCGTGCCGGAACAGCGCGGTGTCCGGTGGCAGCGAGTCCCGGCGCGTAACGATCACGCAGCCCATGGTGAACGCAGGGACGGCGGGGACGGGCAGCCGGTAACCAGTGCCGGTCAGGAGCCCGTCCGGAGCCTGCGCGAGCCGGGCGCCGCCGGCCAGCGCGATACCCGCGCCGGCCAGCGTCGAGCCGTTGGCCAGGTTGACCGCGAGCCGGACACGGTGCCCTGCCCGCACCGTCAGGAGTGCCCGTCAGCCGATCCGTCCGGCGGGGACGACGGCGGCGGTCCGTACCTCGGCGGCTCGTACGTCGGCGCGGACAGCGGTCCGTCCCCGTTGGCTGAACCGATGGCGGGCCTGCCGTATCCGTCCCCGAGGATGCCGGCCGTCACGGCCGGAGCCGCGATGGGAAGCGGAAGGTCAGGGTGGCTGTGCTCCTGGTGCGCGTGAACCGCGGCCCCGTGGTACTCGCGCAGCCGGGCGATGAACTCGTCGTCTGCGTACGGCGCGCCGTTCACCAGCGGACCGCGCAGGCCCTCGAAGACCGCGGTGACATCCTCGCCGCTCAGCGTCTTGTGCGTCTCCAGCGCGTGTGCGAGCGCGAGCACGTACCGCTCGTTCTCGCGCAGGATCGCCTCGGCCCGGACAAGCAGCACGGACAGGTTGTCCTCGATCCGGTCGGCGAGCAAGCGCCTGGCCTGCGTGTTGGAATCCTCCTGGCTGCCCTTCCCGCGGCCGCCCGGTGTACCCACCTCGAGGCGCTGGCTCGTCAAGAGCGACGAGACGGTCTGCCCCATTCCGTAAAAGGCCTCCATTTGCGCCGCTACGGAGGTAGCCGAGTCAAGATCACCAGACACGCCAGAGGAGCTGTCGGTCTCGAAGAACATCCGCTCGCCGGCCAGCGAGGCGAGCGACGTCAGGATGTCCGCCTCGAACTCGCTGCGCCACCGGGTGAACTGATCCTCCGGCTTGATGCTCGCCACCATGCCGAGGAAGTAGCTGCCCTTCTCGATCGTGGCGAGGTCGATCTCCAGGTGCTGCTGTGTCCGGTAGGCCACCACCGCGTGACATGCCTCGTGGATCGCGACCGCGTGCCGCTCCCGCTCGATGTACTCGACGTCCTCCGGCGGCCCGAACTGCTTGAGCTGCTTGGCCTTGATCACGTCCTGGTACGTGATGACGTCGCGGCCGTCCCTGATCGCGATGATCAGGGCCTCGTTGACGAGGTCCTTGATGCTGGCGCCCGTCGAGTACGGGGTGATGGTGGCGAGCTTGTCGATCTGCTGGGGGGTCAGCTCGTGCTGCACCTTGGCGAAGTAGCCCTCGTATGTCCGGATCCGGCCGGCCTTGGACGGATAGCCGACCCGGTAGATGCGGTCGATGCGGCCCGGCCGCAGCAGCGCCTCGTCCAGTGCGGATGGCATGTTGGTCGCCATCATCACCAGGATGCGGTAGTGCGGCGGCGGCTTCGGCCGCATGCCCAGGGCGCGCCGGACCACCCGGTTGACAAAGCCGCGCGGCTTCTTCAGCCCGGACAGCTCGGCGAGCAGGGCCTGCAGCGTGCCCATGCCGCCGCCCATGCCGCCGCCGTTCAGCCCGGCCCCGATGATCTGCGGATACCGCCGGGCGCGGGTCCCGGATTCGGGGTCGGTCAGACCGGAGGCCATCGCCTCGCGCATGAGCCGCATCTGCGTGTCGCTGGACAGGTAAGAGAATCCGTTGCAGCTGTCCCGGGCGAACGCGGGTGTCGAGGTCCCGCCGCCCCCGCCCGGGACACCCTGCGTGATCATGCCGCGGTTGCCGAGTGAGTCCGCCTCGTCGAAGAAGACGATCACGCCGCCGTACCGCAGGGCGAGCTTGCGCAGCTTGCGGAACAGCCCCTTCACCTTCAGGATGCCGACGCCGAAGAACATGTTGATGAACGCACCCGGGTCGACGAAGACGTACGGCTTGCCGGTCTCGCCGGCGACCGCCTCGGCCATCAGCGTCTTACCGGTGCCCGGCGGACCCCAGAGCAGGATGCCGCCCGGTACATAGCCGCCGCGGTCCTCCACCACTTCCGGGTTCTCCAGGAAGATGATGTTCTCCTTCACCCGCTCAAGGACGTGGTCCTGGCCCCAGACATCGGAGAACCTGGTCTTGATGTCGTCCGGGTAGTAGACGTCCACGCCGCCCCGGGACAGGAACCAGAACAGCAGCGCGAACTGGGCGACCGTGGAGAACAGGAGGAAGGCGTACTGGATGACGGTCGGCAGCGCGTGCCAGACGATGGACGGTACCAGCACCAGCGCCAGGACCGGCGGGTCGTGCATGATCTTGCCGGCGAGGATGGCGATGACCGCGACCACGATCACCCACCGGATGAGCCGGCCGATCCGGAACCGCGTCCATGCCGACAGCTTGCGGCTGCTCGTCCGCTCCAGGCCGCCGAAGAACTTGTTCGTCCAGAACTGGTTGTACGCCCCAGAGTGCTCGCAGAGAAGGAAGTGCACCTGGTGCACGACCTCGAGGCCGGCGAGGATGAAGACCCACCACCCCACCCTGACCTCGATGCGCATAGCGTCAAGGAAGCCGACGAGCGGGTCGTTGGCCATGACCGACCAGACCAGGATCAGCCAGACCGCGGCTAGCAGCACCAGCCATTTGATCCTGTCCCACAAGGGCAGTGGCTTGCGGGTCAGGATCTCTCCTTCTCTCGGGCGTCCGCCTTCGTAGACGAGTCCCTGCGCTGGCCGCTGGGCCTTCTTCATGTCGGGCTCCCGACGGTAAATGACGACATGATGGCGTTTATGTCGCTTTGGTTCTGTGTGTAACAAGCGTTGGTGCAGTGCACCATGAGAAAGTAAACGATCGTCTGATCGGCGTTGGTCAGCACGTCTTCGTCGAATGTATCTGAGATCCCGCCGGGGAACGTGTACTGGAACGTCTCCCTGACACCATGCACCCCTTGGCTGGCGGTGATCGTCTCGTCCCGCAGCTGCTTGAAGTTGGTCAGCGGGAAGCCTTCCTGCTCGTCCTCCTGCCGTGTGCTCGAGGTCACAGGCAGCATGAAGTCGCGCAGCATGTTATAGGACAATTCGTTGCTCACCGTCGAGGAAAGCTGCCCGACCTCGGAGAACACGAAGGGCTCCGAGACGTCCGCCGCGAGGAAGTGGGTAGCCGACGGAGAGCTCCCGGCGTCGAAGGCGGTCGACCACACGCCCGCTCCGGAGCCGCCGGCCGCCGCGAGGGCCGCGTCCAGAGACTTCTGCGAAATCTGGTGCCAGTTATAGGGCACCTTGTAGTACGTCCCCGCCGCGGAGTCAGCCACGTAGGTGTACTGCGGAGCAGCGCAGCCCGTCAGTCCTACCGTGCTGAGTACGGCTACGACGAGGAGCGTCAACCCCCCGACGAGGCCTCTTGCTGAGCGGAAGGCCTTGTTCGTCAAAGGGGAGACCTCCACGATTTGTCGTCTGCAAGCAAGTATGCCGCTTCATCTCGATTTGGTATAGGCGGTCAGGGCACGGAACGGACACGGGTGACTGTCAAGGCAGCACTGACTGTGACCACTCCGGCGAGTGCGAAAAGGGCTGGGTAGCTGTTCATTAGTCCGAGTACTACCCCGGCGAGCAGCGGAGCCACCACCAGGGGCAGGCTATATGCGATGTTGATCAAGCCCATGTCCTTGGCGCGGTCCGCCGCGGCGGGCAGCACCTGGGTCAGCAGGGCTGGCGCCGCGGCCCAGTAGGTGCCGAACCCGGCGCCGAGCAGCGGCGCAGCCACGAGGGCCACGCCCCACGTGGGTGATGCCGCCAGTATCACCGCGGCGGTGCCCATGATCGCTGCGGAGGCGATGATGAACGGCTTGCGGCGCCCCGACCGGTCCGACAGCGTGCCGAAGACCGCGCCGGCGATCAGCAGGGCGACCGCGTACAGCGCCATCAGGGTGAGCAGTCCGGTCTGCGGGTCGTGGTAGTGCACGCGGTCGCCAAGGAAGTACAGCAGGTACAGCGTGCCGAGGTCGTTGCCCAGGTTCACCATGAAGTGCGTTCCCCACGCCCAGCCGAAGTCCGGGTGCTGGCGCGGCGACACCCACAGCCGTCGTAGCGCAGCACGCACCGGTATTCGCGGCTTGAATTCCCCCGGCAGCTGCTCGTCGGGGGTACGCACCGCGAACAGCACCGCGCCGGCGACGACGATCACCGCGCACGTCGCGTAGCCCGCCGACATCCTTGTCACGATCACGGTCACGATCAGCGCGCCGAGCACTGTGCCGAGCATCTGGCTGATCCCGATCAGGCCGCCGAGCGTGCCGCGCTGCGTCGCCGGGACCCGGTCAGGCAATGCCGCCGTGAGCGTCGCGAGCATTCCGCCGAGCCCCAACTCCGCGATGAACCAGCCAATCGCCATCACCGCCACTGACGGGGCCGCGGCGACCACGGCGATGCCGAAGGCACCGGTCAGGGCGCACGCCACCGTCCAGGGATGGCGGCGGCCGCGCGGCGAGGTCGTCCGGTCTGACAGCGCGCCAACGACAGGGTTGGCCAGCAGCGAAGCAATCGCGCCCACACCCATCACTACGGACAAAAGCACCGCATCGGTTCCGCTGGGCACGCTGCCGTTAATGACCACGTGGTCGTGCAGCGACTGGACCTGCTCCGGCAGCAGCACCTGGATGGGCGCGTAGATGCCCAGCCACAGCCCGATGTTGGCGAGGAACAGCAGGGTGATCCAGCTGGCGCCAACCCGCTCTACCGGCTCGGCGAGCGCTTTCGGCAGGGTGGTCTGCGTGTCCGCCGCGATGGCCTCATCCATGGCCGCTCCCGTCTGCTATCCGAAGCACTGTCCCTCACCCCGGTACGTGGGAACGGTGACTGTGTCCACCCGGTCAGGCTCAACCAGGTGATATTCGGTGAGGCGCTCGGCGAGTTCGCCTCCCTTGGCGTGCCGCAGCCAGACCCGGTCGCCAACCCGCAGCCGGTCAGCCGCGGCGCCCCGCACCGGCGTCTGCACCTCTCCGGCACCCTCGGTCCGGGTAAGCCGCAGGCCCGGGGGCCGAAATGGCGAGGGCAGCCGGTCGGGGGTCGCTGTCCCCGACGCGACGTAGCCGCCGCTGAACAGCGTGGCGACCGCGGGCTCTGGCCACCGTACCACGGGCAGCGCGTACAGCAGCGCGGGCCTGGGCCGCAACTTGCTGTACGCGTCGAACAGCGTGGGTCCGACCAGGCCCGATCCAGCGGCGAGCTCGGTGACCGACGTGTCGCCCGACGTGGACTCCAGCGACCCCGTGCCGCCGCCGTTGACGAATTCGAGCGGGGTCAGGGCGCGGATCTGGCGGACGGCCTCCGCGCGCCGCTCACGCAGCTCTGCCGCCGAGCGCGCCTGGATCAGCCGCAGCAGCGCGGCCCGGACGGGCTGGCCGGGCGGCGCGTCGCCAAGGCCCGCGATCTGGCCCTCATAGCCCATGACGCCGGCCAGCGCGAACCCAGGACGGGCGAGGATCGTCGCGGCGAGCCGCGCCGCCTGCGCGGGGGTGCGCAGCGGGGACCGCAGCGTCCCGACTCGCGGCCCGTGTGCCAGCGGCAGCCAGGACACGTCGAGTTCCAGGCAGACCCGGATCTGCGGGTGGCCGTCGCCAAGCACGGCGTCAATGAAGTCGAGGTGGTCCGCGGAGTCGATGGTGACCGTGATCCGCGGCCGCGCGGTCGCGTCCGCGGCCAGCGCCCGCAGTGCGGCGCGGTCCGCGGTCGGGTAGGCGACTAGCAGGTCGTCGCTGACGCCGGTCGCGTGCAGCCACAGCGCCTCGGCCAGCGAGTAGCTCATCACCCCCCGGTATCCTGGCGTGGCGAGCGCTCGCTCGATCAGGTACCTGCAGCGCAGCGACTTGCTGGCTACCCGGATGGGCACGCCGCTGGCGCGGCGCACCAGGTCAGCGGCGTTGGCGTCGAAGGCCGTCAGGTCGACCACGGCGAACGGCGGGTCCAGGTGGGCGGTCGCCCGCTCATACAGATCGTCACCGCTGTCCGGTCTTGCCAGAGTGCCCGACATGCGCAAACATTAGCCGGTCTGCGGGACAAGCAGACACCTGCCGGAATACCGGGACGCGATGATCTGGAAGAACTGGGCGGGCACGGTGTCGGCCGATCCGGCCCGGGTGTACCGGCCGCGGAGCGCCGACGCCATCGCCGCCGCCGTGCGCGAGGCGGCAGCGGCCGGGCTGACCGTGCGGGCCCTTGGCAGCGGGCACTCCTTCACCCCGGCGGCGGCCACCTCAGGTGCCGCGCTCGACCTTTCCGGATGGACCGGCCTCGTCACCGCGGACGTGCGCTCCGGGCTAGTCACGGTGCGCTCAGGCACGACGCTGCGCGAGCTCAACGCGGCGCTGGACATGCTCGGCCTGGCCATGGCGAACCTGGGTGACATCGACGTCCAGACCATCTCCGGAGCGATCTCGACCGGGACGCATGGCACCGGGGCCCGGCTCGGCGGCATCGCGACCCAGGTCGCGGCGCTTGACCTGGTACTCGCCGACGGCTCGGCCGTGTCCTGCTCGGCGCGGGAGCGCCCGGACCTGTTCACCGCCGCCCGGGTCGGCCTGGGTGCGCTCGGCGTGATCTCGGCCGTGACGCTGGCCTGCGTCCCGGCGTTCACGCTGGCCGCGGACGAGCGCCCGATGCCGGTTGACGAGGTGATCGCGCGGTTCGGCGAGTTCGCGGCGGACAACGACCACTTCGAGTTCTACTGGTTCCCCTACGGCCGCAACGCACTTGTCAAGCGAAATAACTCTGTTTCCCCCGGGGGACGACCCCCCGGGGACCCCCCGCATGGGGGGACTGCCCGTCCCCCCATAACCCCCCTGGACCCCCCGCATGGGGGGACTGCCCGTCCCCCCATAACCTCCCTGGACCCGCCGCCCATGCCGCGCTGGCGCCGGTTCTGGGAGTACGAGGTGATGGAGAACGCCGCGTTCGGCGCGCTGTGCCGTACCGGGCGCGCGGTGCCGAAGACGATCAGGCCGCTGAACCGGCTCGCCGCCGCTACCCTCTCCAGGCGCGCGTATTCCGCCCCCTCGTACCGGGTGTTCGTGACGCCGCGCCGGGTCCGGTTCGTGGAGTCGGAGTACGCCGTGCCCCGCGAGTCCGTGCTCGACGTCCTCGCCGAACTGCGCGGCGCCGTGCCGCGGCTGGCGGACCCGGTGATGTTCCCCGTCGAAGTGCGGGTCGCTGCCGCAGACGACATCTGGCTGTCCACGGCCTATGCCCGGGACACGGCATACGTCGCGATCCACCAGTATGTCGGCCTGCCCTACCAGGAGTACTTCCGGCTGTTCGAGTCGATCGCCGCAGCAGTCGGGGGCCGCCCGCACTGGGGCAAGATGCACACCCGGAACGCCGAGCACCTGGCCCTGCTCTATCCGCGCTTCGCCGACTTCCTCCGGGTACGCGACGAAACGGACCCGGAGCGGGTGTTCGCCAACCCCTACCTGGAACAGGTCTTCGGCCGCTAGCGGTTACGGTCCGTACTTGAGCAGAACGCCGTAGTTGCCGCTGGCGCTGATCGCTGATCCGGTCGCCCACAGCGAGCGCGTGCCAGGGATCGAGGTGAGGACCTCCGGTGCGTGCGTAAACACGCCAGGCGGCGTGACCTGGATCCAGTGGCCTGCCACCAGGTGGTAGAAGAGCCAGAACCCGCCGGGGTTGATGTCGATGCCGTCCGCCCACAGCCCGCCGCTGCCGTCGGGAGCCAGGGAGCCCACTATGTCGGCCGGGCTGGCGACGGTGAGCCACGCTCTGCCGTTCCAGTGCATCATGGCCGTGGTCGGGAAGGCACTGGACGAGTACGAGATCGAGCGGAACAGCCACGCGTCCTTCGGCCCGACCCCTGTGATGTTCGAATACGACACGGTGGCGCCCGCGGGGAGCGGCAGCAGGGGCAGCCCGACCTTGGTCCACGCGGTGCCGTTCCACCGCATGACGTAGCTGACGGCTGAGCCGAGCGCCCAGATGTCGTCTGGCGCCACGGCGCTCACGCCGGCCGCCGCCTCAGGCAGCCTGATCTTCGCCCACGAGTGGCCGTTGTACCGGGCCGCGTAGTCGCCCTTGCCGAAGACCCAGACGTCATCCGGGCTGAAGGCGGCGGAGCCGGCGGGCGATAGCCACGATGGGAGCGCCTGGGACTGCCATCTCGCGCCTGTCCAGCGCAGCGCCTTCGCGGTGCCGTTGAACAGCCAGGCGTTGCTCGCCGAGCTGGCGCTGATGACGGTCACCGAGTGGACGTAACCGTCCAGCTTCGCGGGAAGCGGGACCGGCTGCCAGGCGCTGCCTGTCCAGCGCTCCACGAGCGTCAGTCCGGGCGCGGTCCAGACAGACCACGCGTCCTTCGCCGAGGCCGCGGTGAGCAGGCCGGAAACGCTGCTCGCGCTCGGCCCGAACGTCTTGACCACGCGCCAGCCGGGCGTCGCCGCAGGGCCGCTGGCCCCCTGCAGGCTGGCCCGCTGGAGGCCGGCCGACCCTGCCGCGGCGGCCGACGCGTAGGCGGTCATGGCCAGCAGGGCCGCTATGGCGGCGAGCGTGAATCCATGGCGGATGTAGCGGTCAGCACGCATCGGCAGCTCCGCGAATGACGAGAATCTCACGAGTGCTGCACCTTGGACGCGCCAGCGCGCTCGTTGGTTTCGGGCCGGGATACCGTACCCGGCGGCCCAGCCGCCGAACCAGGCGGTATTACTCAACGTATTCACGATTGTCTGGACAGTGATCGGCGCGGCGGTGGCGGATGGCGGTCAGCGAGCTGTGGGGGCGACTGCACGGCCTGCGCGCGTTCCGCGTCACCGAGATCCCGCGCCGCCAGGACGCGGCCGCGCCGGAACCCGGCGGTCACGACCAGGCCGATCCGGGCAGGCCGCAGCGAGTAGCGGCCCTGGTGGCCGCCTACCATGCCGGGCTGCAGGACCGCGGCACCGTCGCGTTCGGGTGGGTAAGGACGGCGCAGGGCGGGCCCGTGCACGTCATCGCCGCGGGGGACGCGCTCGCCGGAAGCCCCGTCAGCGGCGCGGACAGCGAAGACGGCGGTGTGCTCCTCGCGCTGCCCGGCGGTGCGCGCGCGACGGTGCTGCGGTCAGGTCAGCTGGACGAACTGCTCGACAGCATGGCCTGCTGGCGGGAGATCGCGGGCATCAGCGACGGCCTGCTCGCCCCGGCCGGCGTGTCCAGCCCGCGGGGCGCGAGGTACGCCGCGCCGTCACTGCAGGAGGGGCTGCTCGCGAGCTGGACCGGGCCGTTCGGGTGGATCGTGGTAGCCGAGCCGCTGCGGCCGCCGGCGCTCCGCGCGCTGGCCGACGAGGTGGCCAGGCGCCAGCACCTGGCCGAGGCGGCGGCGGACCGGT
>JASHXJ010000179.1 GCA_030043595.1 Trebonia sp. | reverse complement strand
TTCGTTCGGGTAGTCGAAAAAAGACACTGGGCTCCCCCCTCAAGTCCAGAGCCGGGGCTCCGCCTAGCTGACCGGCGAACCGCGTTCTGTCATCCACGCGCGAGCAACTCGAAGGCTATTGTCTCGCGCATGTCTCCGCAACCGTCTGCCGGATGTCCCTGCCGCGCGTTTGGAATTGTGCCGTAAAGCGCGCGGCTAACATTCATATCGGGCGAATCAGCGGCTGATCCACGGCGAATGCACCCCGCCGGATTGCCGAATTCGCTGCTGTATAGGCCTCCGGAATTATGCGTCTGCCGGGCCCTGCGGCACGGTCCGCGCCTAGCCGGCCGGGCACGCTTCTTGATAGCTTCTGCCCATGCCCATGGTCGGCGACCCCGTAACCCGGCTCGGCAGGCTCGGCATCTTCGCCGACCTGACCGAGGCCGAGCTGCTCGGCATCGCGGCCGAACTGGACGAGCAGACGTTCCCCGAGGGCGTCTGGGTGCTCCGGCAGGGACAGCCCGGGATCGGGCTCTTCATCGTCGTCGACGGCGAGGTCGGCGTGGTCATCGACGACGAGGAGCGGACGACGCTGGCCACCGGCAGCTTCTTCGGCGAGGTCTCCGTCCTGCTCGACGAGCCGACGACGGCGGACATCGTCGTGCGCAAGCCGCTGAGCTGCCTGGCCATTCCGCCGGAGCGGGCCGAGGCGTTCCTCCTCGCGCACCCCCGGGTGATGTACCGCATGCTGCAGGCGGAGGCGCGACGCCTTCGCACTGTCGACCCCAAGCGCGACTGACCGTCATGGACGCAAGCACGCTGCCCGGCTATATCCCCATCGCCGAGCACGGCATCATCGGGGACCTGCACACCGTCGCGCTCGTCGGCACCGACGGCAGCATCGACTGGTACTGCTGCCCGGCCTTCGACTCCCCGAGCGTCTTCGGCGCCATCCTGGACCGGGCCCGCGGCGGCTTCTACCGGATTGCGCCCGCGGCCGCTCCGTGGACCACCAAGCAGCTGTACTTTCCCGACACCAACGTCCTCATCACGCGCTACCTGACTCCCGAAGGGGTCGGGGAGGTGCAGGACTTCATGCCGGTCGAGCCTGTTCGCGGGCGCCTGCATCACCACCGGCTGATCCGGCGTGCCCTGGGTGTCCGCGGCCAGATGCGCCTGGCGCTGAACATCCAGCCGCGTTTCAACTACGGCAGGGACGAGCATCAGACGTTCTTCTACGAGAACGGCGTGGTCTTCCGCTCGCCGGGCATGTCGCTGGCGCTGCAGACCCCGCTCGCGCTGCAGCCGGAGGGCGCCGGGATGCGCTGCGAGTTCACGCTTAATCCCGGGCAGAGCGCGACGTTCGTGCTTGAGCAGGTGCCGGAGACCTACGTCCCCCGCAAGTACTCCGAGGAGGAGACGAGGGAGGCGTTCGAGAACACCGTCGCGTACTGGCGGGGCTGGCTCGCCCGGTCGCGGTACCGGGGTCGCTGGCGCGAGATGGTGCACCGTTCGGCGCTGACCCTCAAGCTGCTGACCTACGCGCCGACCGGCGCTATCGTGGCGGCGCCGACGACAAGCCTGCCTGAGGCGATCGGCGGGGCACGGAACTGGGACTACCGGTACACCTGGATCCGCGACGCCGCGTTCTCCGTCTACGCCCTGCTGCGGCTCGGCTTCACCGAGGAGGCCGCCGCGTTCATGGACTGGCTCACCCAGCGCTTCCAGGAGCTGCGCCCGGGCGCCAGCGACCCGCTGCAGATCATGTATGACATCCGCGGCGGGTTCGATCTCAAGGAGCAGACACTCCCGCACCTGGAGGGCTACCGCGGTTCGGCCCCGGTGCGGATCGGCAACGAGGCCGCTGGCCAGCTGCAGCTCGACATCTACGGCGAGCTGATCGACTCGGTATACCTGCACGACAAGTACGGGTCGCCGATCGACCATGGCGCGTGGTCGGACCTGTGCCGCGTCATCGACTGGATCGCGGAGCACTGGGACCAGGCGGACGAGGGCGTCTGGGAGGTACGAGGCGGCCGCCACCACTTCACCTATTCGCGCCTGATGTCCTGGGTGGCGGTCGAACGCGCCATCCGGATCGCGATACGGCGCGGCCTGCCTGCCGACCTGGCGCGCTGGCAGTCGACTCGCGACGACATCTACCGCCAGATCATGCGCAAGGGCTGGCATCCGGAGCGCGAGGCCTTCGTCCAGCACTTCGACACAGGCGTGCTCGACGCCAGCGTCCTGCTGATGCCGCTGGTGAAGTTCGTCGCCCCGGCCGACCGCCGCTGGCTGTCCACCCTAGACGCGATCTCCAGGGAGCTGGTCTCCGACTCCCTCGTCTACCGCTACAACACCGAGGCCTCGCCGGACGGCCTGGAGGGCGACGAGGGCACGTTCTCGATCTGCACGTTCTGGTACGTTGAGGCGCTGGCCAGGGCCGGACGGCTGGACGAGGCACGGCTCGTCTTCGAGAAGATGCTGACCTACGCCAACCACCTGGGCCTTTACTCAGAGGAGATCGGCCTTACCGGCGAGGCGCTCGGCAACTTCCCGCAGGCCTTCACGCACCTGGCCCTCATCAGCGCCGCCTACTGCCTCGACAGGCAACTCGGCTAGCCCGGCTGCCGGACCGCGCGGCGGTAGCCGTCACGTGGTCCGCCGGTGCAGCAGCCAGACGGCCGTGCCCAGCGCCGCGGCGGCGATCGCCAGGTACATCCCGCCCTCGATGAACTGCAGCGGCCAGAACCGGCTGGCAGGCAGATAGGTGACGACGAGCTGGTTCCCGCTGCGCGTGACGTCCAGCACCAGGTCACCCAGGTTGCCGGTGACCGGCGGCACGGAGTTGGTGCTCGCGCCAGGGCAGCCGTCCCGGCAGGCAATCCGCGCCGTGGCCGTCAGGATGTGCAGCGGGCCGTTCATGAGCGTGACGAGAAGGAACGGAACCTCCCACGCGAAATACCCGACCACCATGGCCCCGATGGTGTTCCGCAGCAACAGCCCGGCCAGGACCGCGAGCCCGAACCCGCACAGCAGGGAGCAGGCGAACGACAGCCCCTCGACGTTGAACGGCGGCGGCTGCAGCCTGATGGTGAGCCGGTCGAGCGGCGCACGCGACCAGGTCATCACGGCGGTGACCGCCGCGCCGAACGCGACAAGCCCTCCGGTGACCAGCGCCAGCTTGGTCAGCAGCCAGCGGGTGCGCGGCACGGTCTGGCTCCAGGCCAGCTGCCAGGTGCCACGCTCGAGCTCCTGGCCGAGCAGCGGGGCGCCCACCACGGCCCCGAGAATGCCGGGAATCGCGAAGAGGACGATGTTCAGCGGCATCGTCCCCGGGCTGTTGAACTCCCGCACGAACGAACTGATCGCCGCCGGGCAGCCGGCCCCTGCGCTGCGCGCCAGGCACGTGCCGAGCCCGTCGGCGCTGAACGTCGCGCGCATCCACGCGCCGGTCGCGACCGCGACGATCGTGATGGCGCAGAACAGCCCCAGGCAGATGATGGCCTGGCTGCGGTGCTGCCGCCAGGTAACCCAGATCATGGCGCGACCGCCTCGCCCGCTGGGCGGGCGCCGCCGACCAGGGCGCGCTCGGCCGCGGTCACTCCGAGCGGCGGGCGCCGCAGGTACGCGAGCACGAGCTGCTCGAAGCCCGCCGGCTCCGCCTGCCATCCAGGCTGCCTGGACCGCGCGGCGGCCAGCCGCCCGCCGTCGACGGCGACGAGGACCGTCGAGTGCCGATCGCTGTCCGTGCGGCTGATCCGCCGTCCTGGCAGGTCGGCGTCCGGCGTCTGCCTCGGCACCGTGAGCACGGTATGCGCGGCGAGCAGGTCGTCTACCGCCCCCGCGAGCTGCAGCCGGCCGCCGTTGAGCACCAGCAGCCAATCGCAGAGGCGCTCGAGTTCGGAGATCACATGCGAGGCGATGATGACGGTGAGGCCGGTGTCCGCGGACGCGGCCAGCACGTCCCGCATGAAATCCAGCCGGGCGATCGGGTCGAGGCTGGCGACGGGCTCGTCGAGCGCGAGCAGCGGGGCTCGCTTGGCCAGCGCCATGGTCAGCGAGACCTGCGCCTGCTGGCCCCCGGACAGCTCCTTGATCTTCCGCCGCAGCGGGATGCCGAGCGCGTCTATCCGGCCGCGTGCCAGCGCCTGATCCCAGCCCGGGTTCATCGACCGGCCCAGGTGGAGCATGTCCGCGACGGTGAAGCCGCGGTACAGCGGATGGTCCTGCGCGAGGTAGCTGACCCGGGCGAGCGTGCTGGCCGTATGGGCGCGGGACGGCTCACCGAAGACCGCCACTCGGCCCTCGGTCGGCGCAAGCAGCCCGACGGTCAGCGCCAGCAAGGTGGTCTTGCCAGCGCCGTTCGGGCCGACAAGTCCGACGACCGCGCCCGCGGGCACCGCGAACGTGCAGTCGCGCAATCCCCACGCGTGGCCGTACCGCTTGCCGAGCCGGTCCGCGCGCAGCGCTGGGACGCTGGCGTTATCGGTCATCCGACCCTCTCCTCCATCGTGTCATTGCCCGAGCCCTGGCGAATGCCGTGGGCGACATCGTGACGCACCGTGGCGATCAGCGCCGTAATAGCCTCGTCGCTCAGTCCGGCCTCGGCCGCGTCGCGCAGCCACGTCTCGAGCGAGCCCCGCAGCGCCACACTGGCCTCCGCGGAAGGCGACGCCAGGGTGCCGGTGATGAAGGTGCCCTGTCCGGGCCGGCCCCCGGCCAGGCCCTCGTGCTCAAGCTGCCGGTAGGCCTTGACGACCGTGTTCGGGTTGATCGCGAGATCCACCGCGACCTCCTTGACGGTCGGCAGCCGGTCACCGGGCCGCAGGTAGCCAAGCAGCAGCGACTGCCGCACCTGGTGGACCAGCTGCAGGTAGGGCGGCACCCCCGACGACCCGTCGAGCCGGAACCGGAACATGACCCTTCTTCCATCATCAC
>JASHXJ010000178.1 GCA_030043595.1 Trebonia sp. | reverse complement strand
CGATCGGAGAGATCACAGACGAAGACCGAGTACTGGATCCGCGTACCGTAGCCTTCCATGCAGCTGGCGACCAGGCGCAGGCGACGATCGTCGCGGATGTCGTACGCGACGAGGTACCGGCGGCGGGCCATCAGCGAGTGACCAGCGGCTCATATGCGGGCAATTCTCCGGTCAGGTAGGCCGCCAGGATCCGGGCCTGCAGTTCGACGGCGCGCCGGTAGGAAACCGAGTACCCGAACACCGGGTGCCGCACCGTCGTCGTCATCCGCCTCTCCCACGCGCGGAGCACCGTCCGCCTGCCATCTTCCGTTAGGGACACGGCCCCGGCACGTACCACGAAGTCCGAGGCGCTGATCTCCCGGTTATTGATCAAGGTCAGCACACACGAGTCGGCGAGCAACGGCCGGAACTCCTCGGCCAGGTCCAGCGCGAGCGCGGGCCGGCCGAAACGCGGGCGATGGAACAGCCCGAGGTACGGGTCGAACCCGACCACAAGGCACGCCGCCAGCAGCTCCTTCGCCAGCAGCGCATAGCAGAACGACAGCAGGCAATTCACAGCGTCGGCCGGCGGGCGGCGGTTCCGCAGGCCAGTGAACGCGGGGCCAGGAAGCCCCTCGGCGCGCAGCAGGGACGGGAAGGCCTCGAAGTACAGCCGGGCCGCGGTTCCCTCGATGCCTAGCAATGAGGCGGCGTCCGCGGCATGTTCCGCGAGTTCGGCGAGACCCGCGAGCTGGGCGACGACCCTGTCCAGAGAGTCGCCGTTCCTGCGGAGCAAGACGCGCCCGTTCCGTATCTTGCCTTGAATCATCTTCCGCGGCACAGCCAGATCACGGCGTGCAGCAGCGCCCGCCTGGCGGATGCGCAACATCACGTTCTTGCTCGGCATGCCAGTGGACACCCCGGAAAGCCAGCCGCCGTAGGTGAAATGGAAGACGCTGATGCCCCGGTCGAACAGCGTTCGCAGGCACTGCGCCGTCAGCTGGACGTTCCCGAACGGCGCCACGTGCAGCACGTCGATCAGCCGCACGCTCACCAGCTCCTCACGGTACTTGGACACCACGAGCTGGCCGCCGTCGATCCCGACCATCGCACCTTGTTCGGTCACGTAGAGGGGATGAGCGTCAGGGTCGGCGGCGATGAGCCGCCGGGGCCTGCCGACTTCCCGGCCAGCCAGCACGTTCACCTCGTCGGGCAGGCAGATGCCGGCGAGCGAGCAGCGGCCGCACTTCGGGCTCGACTCCAGGGGCGGCGGAGGCGCCAGGCGCGTCGCTACGGCCCGCGCTTCCGCCACGACCTGCAGCGTACGCGCGACCAGGGATTCCGTGATCTCGACCGGCACGCGCTGGCGGGTTTCCGCATAGAAGATCTCTCCGCGCTTCACCGTGTAGCCGTGTTCGCGCAGCAGGAGCACCTGGGCGCACACCTGGATCGCGTCGGCCTCCCACACCGCGCCGTCCCGCGCGGGATGTCCCTTCTTGGTATCGACGGGGACGACGCCGCCGTCGGCCGCCTCGACCAGGTCCAGCGTCGCAGTGATGCCGAGGGACTCGCTGGCCAGGTCCACCGAACGCGCCTGCTTCAGCGCACCCTCGGCGGGCAGCGGGGCAGCCCCTCCCCCGACGTCGACCCGGCGGTGCTGCCAGTCGCCCTCGGCCGTGTCCGCGGAGTCGGCCCAGAGCTGGTCCACCCACTCAAGGAAGAACAGCCGCGGGCAGTACGCGTACTCGTTGAGCATCCGCGCAGGAACCAGGTCCGGGACCTCGGTCAGCATCACGCGGCTCACTCTAGCATGTTCCAGTAATTTCCAGGTTATTCTTTTCATTTATCCGGAACGGAGGAGGCCGACTGCCCCTGGTACAGGTAATCGCGGCATGCGGGCTTATGCTTTCTGTTAATGCTGGGACTCGTGATGCAACTGATGGGGGAAGCATGGCGAAGTACCTCGTGATCGCCAGCTATACGGCCGAGGGCCTCAAGGGCCTGATCGCCGAGGGCGGCACCGCCCGCGTCGAGGCGACGCATAAGTTCCTGGCCAGTGTCGGCGGCTCGGTGGATAGCTTCCATTTCGCGCTGGGTCAAGACGACGTGTACATCGTGTGCGACCTGCCGGACAACGTGACAGCCGCGGCGGTTTCGATGTCGGCAGCGTCCAGCGCCATGGTCGTCAGCCGGATGGTGACGCTGCTGACACCCGAAGAGATCGACCGCGCCGCGGCGGCCAGGCTGTCCTTCGACGCTCCCCACACCTGAGGTGTTCAACCCGGTGTTCGGCCGCGGTCAGGATCCGGTCGTCTTGAGCGCGTAGAGGTCGCCGTCCTCGCTTCCTACGTAGACCGTGCCGTCGGCGACGACAGGACTGGCGTAGATCTGACCATTGGTGGCGTACTTCCAGCGCAGCGCGCCGCTGGCCGCGTCGATTGCGTACAGGTCGTCGTCTTCGCTGCCCACGTACACGGTCCCGTCGGCGACCGCAGGGCTGGAGTCGATCCCGCTTCCGGTCGGATAGGCCCAGAGGACATGCCCGTTCGCCGCATTCAGCGCGTAGAGGTCCTTGTCGTGGCTGCCGATGTAGACCACCCCGCCGACGACGGCCGGGCTGGAGTTGATCCAGTTGTTGGTCTCGTGCTTCCAGATCAGGTCCCCGGTTGCCGCGCGGAGCGCGTAGACGTACTGGTCGCCGCAACCGAAGTAAACAACGCCGTCGGCGATGGCAGGAGTGGTCTTAATGCTGCCGGTGGTCGTAAACGACCACCGGAGCTGGCCGGTCGCGGCGTCCAGCGCGTAGAGCTTGTCGGTGTCGCCACCGATGTAGACAGTGCCGTTTGCGACGGCGGGGCTGGATTCGACCGGCTGCCCGGTCGGGAACGTCCAGACCGGCTTGCCGGTAGTGGCGTCCAGTGCATACACGATGCCGTC
>JASHXJ010000177.1 GCA_030043595.1 Trebonia sp. | reverse complement strand
TACTTGATCGAGCTGTACGCGCTCAGCTTCCACAGCGCGTGCTCGCTGCTGATCGACCGGATCGTGCCCGAACGCGATCGCATCACCAGCGAGTGGGTGGTCGCACCGCCCGGCCGGTACCGGACGCCGTCCATCAGCTCGCCGTCGGTGATCCCGGTGGCGGCGAAGAACACGTCGTCGGAGGAGACCAGGTCGTCGGTCGTGAGCACCCGGTCCAGGTCGTGCCCGGCGTCAAGGGCGCGGCGGCGCTCGTCGTCGTCGCGCGGCGCCAGCTTGCCGAGGATGATCCCGCCGAGGCACTTGAGCGCGCAGGCCGCGATGATGCCCTCCGGGGTGCCGCCGATGCCGAGCATCAGGTCGATCCCGGTGCCCGTCCGCGCCGCCATGATCGCCCCGGCCACGTCGCCGTCGGTGATCAGGTGGATCCGCGCCCCGCTGGCGCGGACCGCCGCGATCAGGTCCGCGTGCCGCGGCCGGTCCAGGATGACCACGGTGACGTCCTGCGGGGAGATGCCCTTCGCCTTGGCCACGGCGCCGATGTTGGCCGCCGGCGGCGCGTCGAGGTCGACCACGCCCGCGGCCTCGGGGCCGGTGGCCAGCTTGGACATGTAGAAGACCGCGGACGGGTCGTACATCGAGCCGCGCTCGGCGACCGCGAGCACGGACACGGCGTTCGGCATCCCGTTGGCGCACAGCCGCGTGCCGTCGATCGGGTCAACCGCCACGTCGCAGGCGGGGCCGCTGCCGTCGCCGACTTCCTCGCCGTTGAACAGCATCGGCGCGTGGTCCTTCTCGCCCTCGCCGATCACCACGACGCCGCGCATGGACACCGAGTTGATGAGCCGCCGCATGGCGGTCACCGCGGCGCCGTCCGCGCCGTTCTTGTCCCCGCGGCCGACCCAGCGGGCGGCGGCCATCGCGGCGGCCTCGGTCACCCGGGCGAGTTCCAGCGCCAGGTTCCGGCTGGGCGCGTGCTGGCCCGGCTCGGGCGTCCCCGGGATGCCCGCGTCGCGGGGGGCGGCGATCTGGTCGTCGGTCATAGTGACTGTTCTACCCCGCCCGCGGCGTCAGCCGCGGCGCGCCCAGGCCTGGTTCAGCGCGGTGGCGAACGTCTCGGCCGGCTGCGCGCCCGATACGCCGAGCGCCATGTCGAGCACGAAGAACGGGACGCCGCTGATCCCCAGCTCGCGGGCCTCCCGCTCGTCCTGCCGGACCGCGTCGGCGTAGGCGTCGCCGTCGAGCACCTCGCCGACCGCGCCGGCGTCAAGCCCGGCGCCGGCCGCGACCTCGGTGAGCACGTCGCGGTCGAAGACCTGCCGCGCCTGCCCGAAGTAGGCCTCGTTGACCGCGGCGACCAGCTCATGCTGCAGGCCCTTGTCGCGGCCGAGGTGAATCACCCGGTGGATGTCGAAGGTGTTGCCGACCGGCCGGCCGGAGTCGAAGTCCAGGCCCTCGGCCCGCGCGAGCTCGCCGACGCGGGCGTCGGCCGCGCGTGCCTGTGCTTCCGGCATGCCATATTTGCTGGTCAGCATCGTCAGGACGGTGTCTCGCCTGTCCTTCGGGTAGCCGGGGTCCAGCTCGAACGAGCGGAACACGACCTCGACCTCGTCCCGGTGCCCGAAGGCTGCCAGGGCCTTTTCGAACCGCGCCTTGCCGACGTAGCACCACGGGCAGACGACGTCGCTCCAGATATCCACGCGCATGCGTACAAGCCTAAATGCTCAGAACGGGGCACTGGGGGTGCCGGGTCCGGGCTCGGCGCCGTCAGGCTCGCGGGCCGCCATGGCTGCGGTCAGCCTGGCGCGGGCCCCTTCCAGCCATTCGGCGCAGATCGCGGCCAGCTTCTCGCCGCGCTCCCACAGGTCGAGTGACTGCTCGAGGGACAGGCCCCCCGCCTCGAGTCGCTTCACTACGCCGGCGAGCTCGTCTCGTGCTTGCTCGTAGGAGAGTGATTCACGATCTGTCACGAAATCGATCCTACTCGTGATCGCCGTCGCCGGCCCCGGCTGCGGCAGAGCAGACGGTCAGCTGGTCCTCGGCGAACCTGACGGTGAGCCGTTCCCCCGGGGAGACGTCGGCGGCCGCGCGGACCACGGCCGCGTCGGCGTGCTGCACGATCGCGTAGCCGCGCCGCAGCGTCGCGGCGGGGGAGAGCGCGAGCAGCCGGGCGCGGGTGTGCGCGATGTCGTCACCGGCCCGGGCGAGGCTGGCGTCCAGCGACTGGCGCGCCCGCCGCGCCAGCGCGTCGACCTGCTCGGCCTGGCGCTCGATCTCGCGCACCGGGTCGGCCAGCGCCGGGCGCGACCGCACGGCGTCCAGCCATGCCAGCTCGCGGTCCAGCCAGCCGAGCACCGAGCGGCGCGCCCGGTCGCGCAGCTGGGTGACGAGCGTGAGCTCCTCGGCGACGTCCGGCACGATCCGCTTGGCGGCGTCGGTCGGAGTGGACGCGCGCAGGTCCGCCACGTAGTCGAGGAGCGGCGTGTCCTGCTCGTGCCCGATCGCGCTCACCACCGGGGTCCGGCAGGCCGCCACCGCGCGGAGCAGGTCCTCGTCGGAGAACGGAAGCAGGTCCTCGACGGAGCCGCCGCCACGCGCGACGACGATCACGTCCACGTCGCGGTCCTCGTCGAGGCGCCGCAGCGCGGCGATGACCTCTCCGGCCGCGTACGGGCCCTGCACGGCCGTCTGCTCGATCCGGAACCTGACGGCCGGCCAGCGGCGCTGCGCGTTCTGCACGACGTCGCGCTCCGCCGCGGACTCGCGTCCGCAGATCAGGCCGATCACGGCGGGCAGGAAGGGCAGCGGGCGCTTGCGCTCGGCGGAGAACAGGCCCTCGGCCGCGAGCGCGCGGCGCAGCCTGTCCAGCCGCGCGAGCAGCTCGCCGGTCCCCACGGCGCGGATCTCCAGGCCGGTCAGCGCGAAGGAGCCGCGGGTGGCGTTGAACTCGGGCTTGGCGAAGACGACCACTCGCGCGCCCTGCTCGAGGCTCGCCGCCTCGAACACCTGCCGCGTGCAGATCACCTGAACGGAGACCGCGGCGACCGGGTCTCGCAGGGTAACGAAGACGGCGGCGCCGCGCTTGTTGCACTCGGCGATCTGTCCTTCGACCCAGACCCTGCCCAGGCGTCCGATCCAGCCGCCGACGAGCTGCAGGATCGTCCGCACCGGGACCGGCGCCTCGGCGGACGTCTCTAGGGCCATGCCACCATCCCACCATGCCGGTGGACCGCGGGGCGGCTGCGCCCCGCGGTCCACCCGGGATTGTTACTCCTCGGCGAGCTTGGCGATCCGGCGCTCGAACATGGTGATCACGTCCGCGCGGCCGGCGTGGCCCTTCTCGTACTCGATGAGCTGGCTGAGCTGGTCAGCCGAAAGGTTACGGAGCCTGGCGCGCAGCGACGCGATCGTCAGGCTGTCGTAGTTCGGCAGCGGCAGCTCCGCGCCCGGCCCGGCCGCTGGCTCCGCGGCCGCAGGCTCCGCGGGCAGCACCTTGACGTGGCCGCCGGCGGTGGCCGCCGTCTCGTCAGGGGCAACCGTCTCGGGGACAACCGTCTCGGGAACAACTGTCTCGGGGACGACGGTCTCAGGGGCGGCGGTCTCACCGACGACCGTTTCAGGAGCGACGGTATCGCCTGCTGCCGCGCCGGACTTGTTGCGGAACTTGTCCGTGATGGACAGCAGCTGGCCGAGACCCGCGAATACCGCCCGCAGCCCTTGGGCTGGGGCTTCCTTCACGCGCTCGTTAACTGGCGGGACGCGCATAATCACACTCTCCTCGGAGGACGGGTACCACCAGTGTGCCGTAGGAAGGGGCCCGTCCGTTGTGCCCTTAATTAAGGAGGTATCTTGGCGCGTTCCGGCCGGACACGCAAATGTGAGCTGGCTGACACATGGGGTTATGGACAACCACCGATATACGGTGGCCGTCTGGCGGGCGGGGCGGGGCTCTCGCCTACCATGGGAGGCATGTCGAAGACCCACCGCCGGGTCCTGCTGGCGAAGCCACGAGGCTACTGCGCAGGGGTCGACCGTGCCGTGCAGGCTGTGGAGATCGCGCTCGAGCGGTTCGGCGCGCCCGTGTACGTGCGCAAGCAGATCGTGCACAACACGCATGTGGTCAACGAGCTGGAAAAGCGCGGCGCCGTTTTCGTCGAGGAGACCGACGAGGTCCCTGAGGGCGGGGTCGTGGTCTTCTCCGCCCACGGCATCGCGCCCGAGGTCCGCGCGGCGGCGGAGAAGCGCGGCCTGCGGGCCATCGACGCCACCTGCCCGCTCGTCACCAAGGTGCACAACGAGGCGCGGCGGTTCGCGACCAGCGACTACGACATCCTGCTGATCGGCCACGAGGGGCACGAGGAGGTCGTCGGCACGACCGGCGAGGCGCCGGCCCGGGTCCGCCTCGTCGACGGCGCCGCGGGTGCGGCCACGGTCGAGGTGCGCGATCCGGCCAGGGTGGTCTGGCTGTCACAGACGACCCTGTCGGTGGACGAGACCGTGCAGACGGTCGCCGCCCTGCGAGAGCGCTTCCCGCAGCTGATCGACCCGCCGAGCGACGACATCTGCTACGCCACCCAGAACAGGCAGGCCGCGGTCAAGGGCATCGCCAGGGACGCGGACGTGGTGATCGTCGTCGGCTCGCCGAACTCATCCAACTCCGTCCGCCTCGTCGAGGTGGCGAAGGACGCCGGGGCGGCCGCCGCCTACCTGGTCGACGACGCCGGCGAGATCGAAGACCGCTGGCTGGACGGCGCGTGCACGGTGGGCGTCACCAGCGGGGCCTCCGTTCCCGAGGAGCTGGTGGCCGGCGTGCTCGCCAGGCTCGACACGCTCGGGTTCAGCGACGTGGAAGAAGTCGAGGCGGTCAAGGAGCGGATGTCGTTCCAGCTCCCGCGCGAGCTGCGTAAATAGCGTCAAGACCGGAGTCCAGCTCGGCCTGCGCGGCGAGCAGCTCCGGCGCGGACAGCGGCCGGGCGGCGTCCGTGACGGCGCCGGGCGCGGGCAGCCCGTCCGCCACGATGCCGAGCTCGGCGAGCCGGCGCGCGCTGACGAGCACCCGGCTCTCCAGCGACCCCACGGCCGCGTTGTACGCCCCGACCGCGGCGGTCAGCGACTTGCCGACCCGCTCCATGTGCCGCCCCAGCCCGGACAGCCGCTCGTACAGTTCCCGCCCGAGGTCGAAGACCACCCGCGCGTTCTCTGACAGCGCCTGCTGCTGCCACGCGTACTGCGCCGTGCGCAGCATCGACACCAGCGTGGTCGGCGTGGCGATGTGCACCCGGCGCGAGATCGCGTGCTCGAGCAGGCCGGGGTCGTGCTCCAGGGCCGGCGCCAGGAACGCCTCCCCGGGGATGAACAAGATCACGAATTCCGGCGTCTCCTTGAGCGCGTTCCAGTACGCCTTGGCGCCGAGCTGGTCGACGTGCGCGCGCAGGTGCCGCGCGTGCGCGCCGAGCCGGTCCGCGCGCACCTCGTCGTCGGTGGCCTCCGCGGCTTCCAGGTACGCGGCGAGGGAGACCTTGGAGTCCACGACGATGTTCTTGCCCCCGGCCAGCCGCACCACCATGTCGGGCCGCAGCCGTGACTCGGTGACGACCTGCTCCTCGAAGTCACAGCGGTCCGCCATCCCGGCCAGCTCGACGACCCGGCGCAGCTGCAGCTCCCCCCACCGCCCGCGCGCCTCCGGCCGGCGCAGCGCGCTGACCAGCGCCCTGGTCTGCTCGCGGAGCTGTTCTGCGCCGCGCCGGGCGAGGTCGACCTGCGCGGCGAGCTCGGCATGCGAGCGCGTGCGCGCCAGGTCGGACTCGCGCAGCTGCTGCTCGACGCGGGCCAGCGTCTCGCGCATCGGCCCGACCAGCTGCTCGACGTCGAAACGCTGCGCGAGCTGCCCTTCGGCGAGCGCGGTCTTCTCACGCGTCGTGCGCTCGAGCAGCGCGGCGGCGTCTTCGGCGGCGCGTGCGCGCTCTTGCGCGGCGGCAAGTCGGCTGCGTGCGAGCAGGTATCCGATCACTACGCCGATCGCGACCCCGGCCAGCAAGGCGAACACGGTCATGTGTCCAGTATTGGCACACAGCCGCCGGCCCGGCCCGGCGACACGCGCGCGCGGCGGCGACAATAGTTCTCGTGCGGCCGGCAGGTTTCTTCCAGCAGGCCATCGAGGTGCGCGCAATCGGGCAGCGAGCCCGGTCCGGAGACCCGATCCTGCGGGATGTGTCGCTAGCGGTCGGCCACGGTGAGCTCGTCGCCATCATCGGCGCCAGCGGTTCGGGCAAGACAACGCTGCTTGACACCATGTCGGGGCTGCGCCCCCCGTACTGCGGCTCGGTCCTGCGAACCCCGGGGAACATCGGGTACGTCCCCCGAGGCGACGCGATCCACCACCCGCTGCCGCTCGCCAGGGCGCTGCGGTACGCGGCGTCGCTGCGGGCGGTCCCCCGGTCGAGCGTCCCGGACGCCGCCGTCGGCGACGTGCTGCGGATGCTCGGCCTGTCCGGCCGTTCCGCTGCACCGGTAGGCGCCTTGTCTGGCGGCGAGCGCAAGCGCGCCTCGATCGCGGCCGAACTGCTGGCCAGGCCCGGGCTGCTCTTCCTCGACGAGCCGACGTCGGGTCTTGACCCGGCGCGCGGCGTGGAACTGATGCGGGTCCTGCGACTGCTGTGCGACAACGGGACCACCGTGGTGCTCACCACCCAGAACCCGCTGGACGCCGACCGGTGCGACAAGGTGGCGGTGCTGGCCAGCGGGGGCCACCTCGCGTTCTTCGGCACCCCCGCGGCCGCCCGGGACTACTTCGGCGCGGACAGTCTTGACGAGATCTACGAGCGGCTGGCTGGGCTGGGCGATCCGGCTAAGGCCTGGTCCCGCCGCTTTTTTCCGTTGTCCGCGACGATCAGTGGCGTCTGGCCGGCCCCCGCCGTCCCGCCGCAGCCGGGTGCGGCGCCGGCCGCCCTGCTG
>JASHXJ010000176.1 GCA_030043595.1 Trebonia sp. | reverse complement strand
GTGGAAGGCGGTCAGCTCGTCCGGGAGGGCCGCGGCGAGCACCGGGTACTCGACGTCGGCCGCGGCCCGCAGCGCGTCGCGGACCGGGCCGACCGCCCGCAGGTCGTCCCTGCCGAGCTCGTGGGCCGCCCACCACGCCAGGAACGCGCCGCCGAAGGCGTCACCCGCGCCGATGGTGTCGACAACCTGCACCGGCGGAACCTCCACGCTGACCTCTCCACTGGGCAGGAACGCGCGCGCCGGGCGCGGGCCGTCGGTGACGAGCACGAGCGCGAGCTTCTCGCCGAGCAGGGTGGTGGCGGCGACCTCGGCCGGAACCCCAGGGCAGAGGTAGCCGAGATCCTCCACGCTCACCTTGACCGCGTCCGCCCGGTGCATCATGCGCTCGAAGCGGTCCAGGTAGAAGTCACGGTCAGCGATCGCGCTCGGACGGCAGTTGGGGTCGACCATCACCAGGGCGTCCGGCGGCAGGTCGTGCATCAGTCCTTCGATGCCGCAGGCGATCGGCTCCATCACCAGCGCCAGGCTGCCCACGTGCAAGGCGGTCACTCCCTCGGGGACCGCGTCCGTGAGGACCGGGTAAGGCAGGTCGGCGGCGGCGGTGCCCTCGAGGTAGAACTCATAGCTCGCGGTCCCGGCTGGGCTTACGTCGGCGACCGCCAGCGTCGTGGGCGCCTGCGCCGGCGCGTCCACCGCTAGCTCGACCCCGTCCCGGACCAGGCTGGCCCGCAGCATCCGGCCGAAGGCGTCAGCCGACAGGCGGCCAAGGAAGGTGGTCGGGGCGCCGAGCCGCGCCAGTGTCCGGGCGGTGTTGAACGGCCCGCCGCCAGGACGGGCGGTGACCCCGCCGTCGTCGTCCACGACCAGGTCGATGAGCGCCTCCCCGACGACGGCGATCACTGGCACGCCCGCGCCTGGACGGCACCCCCGGCTCGCCGGATGCCGTGCCCCCATGCAGCAGGCCACGCACCGCGCATGGAAGCCTTCCTACCATCGCCCCACGCCGCCCGTCTAGGTTTGCCCCCCTCCAGAAACCCTTTAAATACAAGGAAATCGTTACGCGGGGCCGGGCTCGGACGAGGCGGTGAGCCGGATGACGGGGATCACGCGGTCGGTCTTCTTCTCATAGCCGGCGTAGCGCGGCTGCGCCGCGGTGATCCGCCGCCAGGCGTCGTCCCGGGCGGCTCCCGACAGCTGGGCCGCCGTGACGGCGGCCTTGCGGCCATCGACTTCGATCTCCGCCTGATCGGGATGCGCGGCGAGGTTGTAGTACCACGCGGGGTTGCCCGCGGAGCCGCCCGACGAGGCGACGATGAACCATGCGCCGTCGCCGTCGGGGAAGGAGCCGAGCAGCGTCTCCCGGCGCTGCCCGGTCCGTGCGCCGGTCGTGGTCAGCACCAGGACGTCCATGCCCATCATGCGACCGCCCTTGCGGCGGTACCGCCTGATCAGCTGATTCCCGAGCCTCTTCATGACCGGCCCGGCCGCGGCCGCTATGCGCGAGCCGCGGGTGCCGCGAGGAGTCTTCTCGAACGTCACCGGTCACCGACCGGTCGACGGTTCGGCGTCGAGGAGATGGTAGGTCCGTTTCCCCCGCCGGAGCAGCACCCATCTGCCGTACAGCAGGTCAGATTGCGTCAGCGGGCGGTCCTGCGCGACCACGTTGCCGTTGACCGAGGCGGCGCCCTGGGCGATCGTGCGGCGCGCATCTGACAGCGACGACGCGAGCGGGGTAGCAGCCAGCATGGTCGCGACCGTGCCGCCCGAAACGAACGCGGACGTTGGCACCTCGGCGGCGAGAAACGACAGCGCCTGGGCGGACGCGCTCACCGGCGACCCGCCGAACAGGATCGCGCTCGCCTCCTCGGCTGCGGCCGTCGCCTCGGCGCCGTGCACGATCGTGGTGATCTCCCTGGCGAGGCGGCGCTGGCCCTCGCGCTTGTTCGGGGCCTGCATGTGCGCGGCGGCCAGCGCGCGGCACTCTGCCACGGGGAGCAGCGTGAGCTGCAGCAGGAACCGCTCCACGTCCGCGTCGGTCACGTTCATCCAGTACTGGAAGAACTGGTAGGGCGAGGTCCGGTCGGCGGCGAGCCACACAGCGCCGTCCTCGCTCTTGCCGAACTTCTTCCCGTCGGAGCGCAGCAGCAGCGGCCAGGTGAAGGCGTGCACGTGCGCGCCTTCCGCCCTCCTGATCAGGTCCACGCCGGCCAGCAGGTTTCCCCACTGGTCCGAGCCGCCGACCTGGATCTCCACGCCGTGGTGCCGCAGCAGGTGCAGGTAGTCGTTGGCCTGCAGGAGCTGGTAGCTGAATTCGGTGTAGGAGATGCCGCTGTCGCTCTCCAGCCGCGCCCTCACCGACTCACGGGCGATCATCACGTTCACGCTCGCGTGCTTGCCGATGTCGCGCAGGAAGTCGAGCAGGGTCAGCGAGCCCGTCCAGCCGAGGTTGTTCACCAGCGGGACGCGGGAGATCTTCTCGAGCTGCTGGGCGATGCGCGTGGTGTTGCGGGCGAGGGTCTCCGCGTCGAGCAGGTTGCGCTCCTTCGACTGGCCGCCCGGGTCGCCGATCATGCCTGTCGCGCCGCCGGCCAGCGCGACCGCGTTGTGCCCGGCGTCGGCGAACCTGCGCAGCACCAGCAGGCCGATCAGGTTGCCGACCTGCAGGCTGTCCGCGCTCGGGTCGCAGCCGTAGTAGATCCCGACCGGGCCGGCGCCGATGCGGTCACGGAGCGCGTCGCGATCCGTACTGTCCTGCACGAGGCCGCGCGCCTCAAGGTCGGCGAGAAGATCCATGCCGGTATTCTCGCGCACCCGCGGCAGTGGCCTGGCCTGGTTTTCCCGGGCTGGCCACCGTGGTGAACCGACGGCGCGGCAGGTACGTATCCCTCTTGAGAGGCTGACCACACGTCGCTTGGGACCCGCAGGCGGCCATTCTGACGGGGGGCCAGTGTGTGACCGAAGCCGATTCGGCGGAGCTGCGGGTGCAGCTGCTCGGTCCGGTGCGGGCCTGGCGGGGCGAGCAGGAACTCGAGCTTGGCGGGCCGCGGCGGCGGGCCCTGCTCGGCATGCTCGCGAGCGCCCGCCAGCCGGTGTCGCGCGCCCAGCTCATCGACGGACTGTGGGGTCAGGATCCGCCTGCCAGCGCGGACAACAGCCTGCACGTGCATATCTCGGGGCTGCGCCGCGTGCTCGAGCCGCGGCGCGCGCGCCGCGCGCCCAGCGAGCTGCTCACGGCGATCGGGCCCGGCTACCACCTGCGTCTGGAGCCTGACGCGCTGGACGCCGAGGTCCTCGGCCGGCACATGGCGGACGCCCGCCGGCTCGCCGCAGGCGACCCGCGGGCCGCCGCCACGTCGCTGGACGCGGCGCTCGGGCTGTGGCAGGGTGCGTCGCTGGCCGGCATACCGGGACCGTGGGCGGACATCGAGCGGGCACGGCTCGATGAGCTGCGGCAGACCGCGACCGCGGACCGCATCGACATCATGCTCGCGCTCGGCGGGCATCACCAGGCGCTGGCCGAACTGGCGGCGCTGATCCGCCAGTTCCCGCTGCAGGAACGGTTTCACGGCCAGCTGATGCTGGCACTGTACCGGTGCGGCCGCCAGGCCGACGCGCTCGCCTCGTTCGCGCAGGCCCGCCATGTGCTCGCCGAGCAGCTCGGCATCGACCCTGGGCCGGCACTGCGGCTGCTGCATCAGCAGATCCTGACCGGCGACGCCGGACTCGACCCGCCGCCAGTGTCACCGCCGGCGCTGCCGGCGCTGGCGCTGCCAGCCGGTCGCGTGACCCCGGTCCAGGTGGCCAGTCCTGACCACGCGGCGAACCTGCTGCGGGAGCTGATCGGCAGGCAGCAGGGCGACGACCGCGCGGCGGTCGTCGCCCTGCTGCTGGTCATATCTGTCAGGGATGGCTGAGTATCTGGCCGGCGGAGCCGCTGCTGTTGCCAACGGCCCACTCCTGCGCCGCGCCGGGGAAGGTGGACGCCGCCGTCAGCCACCCGGGAATCGTCCCGCCCGTGTCGTTAGACCAGGCGGTGCCGTTCCAGCGGAGGATCACCGCCTGCAGCGGCCCGCCGTTCACGCTGGGCAGCGCGCTCCCCACCGCGACGACGTCGCTGGCGGACCGGGCGGCGATGCCGGTCAGGCTGTCATCCGCGCCCGGCGTCGGGCTCGGCACGACGCTCCAGGACGTGCCGTTCCAGTGCTCGAGCAGGGTGCCGCCGCCGACCGGGGACGTCGCGCCGATGTCATCGCCGGCCGCCCAGGCGTTCGTCGGGGACAGCGCGGTGACCGCGGAGATCGTCGGGGTGTTGGTCCCGGGCTGCGCCATCGGCACGACCGTCCAGGTGCTGCCGTTGAAGTGCAGCGCCTCGGCGATCGTCGCGTCCGTCGTGGTGTTGAGGCTGCTGCCCACCACCCAGATGTCGCTGGCCGAGGAGGCGGCGATCGCCTCGCCTGAGCCAGGCGTGAAGTCGGGATCGGGGAGCGTCACCGGGCTCCACGCGGTGCCGTTCCAGTGCTCGAGCAGTGCCCCGGAGTTATCCAGGCCGACGGCGTAGGCGTTGCCCGCGGACAGGTCGACGACGCCGCTCAGCTCTACCGCGGTATCACCGGAGATGGCGTCGGCGGTGTCCACCGACCACGCCGTCCCGCTCCAGTGCTCGAGCAGCGTCGTGTGCGCGCGCCGTCCCGACAGTTCGAACCCGACGGCCCAGGCGTCGGTCGCGCTGCTCGCGCTGACGGCGAGCAGCGCGCCGCTCACGCCGAGCGCCGGGGTGCTGACGGGCGACCATGCGGTCCCGTTCCAGTGGTAAGTGACCGGCGGCGGCGGTGCCTGGCCGGCCGGGGCGAACTGCTCTCCGACCGCCCAGGCGTCCGTGCTGGTGCGCGCGAAAACCCCGGTCAGCTCGACGTTGTTCCCGGATGTACCCGTGACGGTCGTGACCGTCCAGCCGCCGGCCGCGAACGCGGTGGCACCGGCCGTCACGACAAGCGCGCCTGCCGCGGCGCCGGCCGCCAGCCATTTCTTTCGTCCGAACACGTGTCTTTCCCCTCGCTCAGGTACGGCCCCCCGCACGGGACCCGGAAGCAGCCAAGCAAACCGCCGGATTGATCGGAAGGAAACGCCGGCGAGACCGATCAACAAATCAATTCGGCGGGGCTGGCCCCGCCCCCGTTCAGAGCGCGTTAAGAGGGCGCTAATAGCAGCGCGGCGATACTGAGAGCCGTGGCAGAAAACCGAGAGCAGCGGGAGCGCAGCGCGCGGGCGGGCCGGCCGGAACGCCCGCTCGACCCGCGCGATGGCCTGCTCTCCCGTTTCGCCGCCCAGCTGCGCCAGCTGCGCGCCGCGGCCGGGTACCCGAGCTACCGCGTGCTGGCCAGGACGGCGCTGTTCTCGGCGTCGGTGCTCTCCACCGCGGCCAGCGGCTCGGCCTTCCCGTCACTGCAGGTCACGCTGGCTTATGCCAGCGCCTGCGGCGGCGACACTGCCGAGTGGGGGCGGCGCTGGGAGGCCGCGGCCGCCGAACTGCCCAGGTCCAGGCGGATCCGGCCTGGATTGTCCGGACTGTTTACCGAGGCCGGCGGCTGGCATGATGCTCATCATGGAAACGCCGCTGTCTCCGCTGGAATTCGCCCGCCG
>JASHXJ010000175.1 GCA_030043595.1 Trebonia sp. | reverse complement strand
CTTCGCCAACACCGTCATCACCCCGCCTCCGCAAAGCCCGCTATTCGTATAACAGCACATGTCGTAAGAGATAACGACCCGTTAACAGAGTCAAAATTCTCGGTGCTGTTACTGAGGTAAACCGATCGGCTGACTGAGGCGCGAATGGCCGGCGGTGCCGAACTGTTCTCGGCCGACGTGCAAGAGGACTGCCCGGCGGTCGGTTTCCGCCGCGCCGCCGCCTCCCCCGGACTCTCCCCCGGGCTCCCCCGGACTCCCCGGGCTCCCCTGACTCCCTACAGCAGATCAGCGCGAGCCACGTCCCCCGCCAGGCTCTGCCGCGTTCCGATGCACCACGATCACCGTGCGTTACCGCTACGTCTCTGGGATACCCGCAGATCGGGGTACGACGCCTGCCCGGCGACAAATGGCGAGTGAGCTACCCCTGGTCACTTCGGCTGCGGGTTTCCGCCCTGACGTCCTGACGACGTGCGTCAGCGGCGGCCGCCAGGTCGTACGCCGCACGGGGATCGAGTTCCACGACTCTGCCGAGCCCCGCCTCGACCAGTTCCACGTCCACGCCGTACTCACCGGAGCTGTTGTAGAACCGCGCCCACCGCGCACCGTCCCGTTCGAATCGGGCGAGCTCGGTCCAGCCTGCGAACGGCCCGTCCCTTAGCTCGATCAGCGCCTCGGTCGGGAACCGGTCGCCACGCCAGGCTTCGATGGCGCGCATCGAGTTCGGGTCGACCCGGTAGTCCTCAGGCCGGAATGGCGGCCGCACGTAGTAGCGCGTCCCGTCAGGGGCGGTCCGTCGCTCCAGGTGCATGAGGCCAGAGTCTACGGGCCAGCCGGACGTGCCTAGAGCCGGAACCGGATGCAGTCACCCGGGCAGGCCCGGCTGGCCTCGCGGACGCGGTCGGCGAAGCTGTCCGGCACCTCGGCCGGGTTGCCGGGGCCGGGTGGCAGGACGCGGCCGTCTTGCTGGACGCGGGCGTAGCCGTCCTCACCGAGGACGAACACCCGCTGCTCGATGAGCTCGCACAGGCCGGCCCCGGTGCACTGGCTGGTCTCGATCCAGACCTTCACGCCTGCCGCACCGGCTCTCGGACGCCCTGGTTCCCGGGTACCAGGTCCTGCCACGGCTGGCCCGCGTCGATGATCTGCGAGGCGGCGCCGATCCGCGCGAAGTCGCAGCCTTCGCCGAGGCCGAGCGGAGCCTGCCCCGCCTCCACGCGCCTCACCGAGTCGGCGAAGAGCCGCCGCATCCGGATGATGGCCAGGTCAGCGGGGACGAGGTGCTCCTTCGCCCGGTCGTACATCGGGCCCTCCGACATCTGGACCGCGGCGTCCTGAATCCTGTTCCCGCCGCGGAAGCCAGCGAAGCTCTTCCCGGCAGCCATCGCCGCTCGGTCCTGCCGGGGCAGCCGGACCCGCCGGTTCTCCGGCTCCGGTCCCCAGACCGCGGGATCGGCCCCGCCTGCCCTCCGCGACGCCGCGGCCCCGCCAGCCCCCTTCGGCACCTTGAACACGCCGATCGACGAGCACGTGTAGTCATCGCGCGGGACCACGATCACCGCGCCGGACGCGACTCCGCCGATGAACGCCGTGTACGGCATGGCAAAGGCGGTGACGCGGACGAACCTCTTCCCGGGCTCGCCGGTCACGTCCCTGATGGCCGCGTAATGGAAGCCGAACGGCGTGTTCTCCACCTCGATCCGCGGCGCGTTGTCGTCACTCGGCCAGCCGCCAGGCTGACCAGGCCCGCCAGGCCGGCCAGCCCCGCCGCGCCTGCCTGGCACTGGCATATCCAGGTCCCACGGCTCGCCGGAGAACTCGAACGAGCCGACGTTACGGGGCCCCGCTCCCATCGTTGCGAGCGTGTCGAGGTGCAGGATCGCCACGTGCGAGGAGTCGATCGAGCCTTCCTGGACCTGCATCCAGTTGCAGTCCATGATCATCTCGCTGACGACCAGCTCGTCAGCGGCCGCGTCGGTCCACGAGAAGGCAGGGAAGGGCGGCTCGGTGCCGGGCGGACCCAGGTAGACCCAGCCGAGTCCGCCGGCCTCACGGACGGGGTAGGCGCCGTGCTTGACCCGTTCGCGGAAGGTGGACGTCGCGAGGTTCGGCGTCTCCAGGATGGTGCCGTCCACCGCGTACTTCCACCCGTGATACAGGCAGCGGATGCCGCCCTCCTCGACCCGGCCGAGCGTGAGCGAGGCACCACGGTGGCAGCACAGCTCGTCCAGGAAGCCAAGCCGCCCGCTGGAGTCGCGGAAGGCGGCGAAGTCCTCACCGAGTACGGTGACGCGGATCGGCGGGCAGTCCGGCTCGGGCAGGTCGCCCGCCTGGAACGCGGGCGTCCAGTACCTGCGCAGGACCTTGCCCATCGGGGTGCCGGGGCCGACCCGGCACAGCACCTCGTTCTCTTCCGTGGTCAGCATGCGCTACCTCCCTGCATAGCGGCCTTCTGCCAGCCCGCTGGCTCACGCCGACAGAAATTCGATGTCCGCGCGGCGGAACGGCCTGATCTCCGCGCCGCGGCCCGCGCTCATCTTCGCCACCCAGTCCGGGTCGCCGATCAGGCTCCGGCCGACGGACACGAGGTCGAAATCCCCCCGCCCGAAGCGCCTGAGCAGGTCCGCGATCCGGCTGGCACCGGTCGGCCTGGCTTCCGAGCCGGTGAGCGTGGCCATCACGTCAATGTCGAGACCGACGCTCCCGACGGCGATCACTGGCGCGTCGGTAAACGACTTGACCCAGCCGGCCAGCCCGAGATCCGACCCGCCCCATTCCGGCGTCCAGAACCGGCGGGTCGACACGTGGAACAGGTCGGCGCCCGCGGCTCGGAGGATGGCAACGAGCTGTTGAAGTTCGCCGGGGCT
>JASHXJ010000023.1 GCA_030043595.1 Trebonia sp. | reverse complement strand
CGGAGCCTGGATCGCCGAGGCCATCCTGGCGCAGGGCCACGTCCAGGTGGACTTCGTGATCGTCGCGTCCGGGCCGAACGCCGCCAGCCCGCACCACGAGGTCTCCGATCGCGTGCTCGGCCGTGGCGACGTCGTCGTGGTCGACATCGGCGGCACGATGGCATCGGGGTACTGCTCGGACTGCACCCGGACGTACGCCATCGGCGAGCCGCCAGCCGACTTCGCCGCCTACTACGGCGTGCTCAGGCAGGCTCAGGACGCGGCCTGTGCGGCGGTCAGGCCGGGCGTGACCGCCGAGTCGGTCGACCGGGCCGCCCGGGGCATCATCGCCGATGCCGGCTACGGGGAGTGGTTCATCCACCGGACAGGCCACGGCATCGGCCTTGAGTCGCACGAGGATCCCTACATCGTCGAGGGCAACGGCACGGCCCTGCAGCCAGGCATGGCGTTCTCGGTCGAGCCGGGGATCTACCCGGGGCCGCACGGCGCGCGGATCGAGGACATCGTGGTCTGCACCGGGGACGGGTGCGAGCGGCTGAACGAGGTCACCAGGGAGCTGGTGATCCTCTAGCGCCGTGGTCAGCCGGCTACCGCGCGCCGCCTACCGTTCTGGGGAGTCGCCCCGCTGCTGGTCGGCCAGGAACTGCTCGAACTGGGCGGCGAGCTCATCGGCCGTCGGCATCTCCTCGCCTTCGGCCAGCAGGTTGGCGCCGTCGGCGGCGACAGCCGCGTCGTACTGCTGCTCCAGTCCGTGTACCAGGTCGGCGACCTCGGCGGACTCGGCCACCTGCCGGTCGATCAGCTCGTTCGTGCGGTCCGCGGCCTCGCGCAGCTCGAGCGCGGGCACGTCGAGCCCGGTCGCCTCGCACACCGAGTCGAGCAGTGCCAGCGCCGCGGTGGGGTAGGCGGCCTGCGACAGGTAGTGCGGCACCTGCACGGCGAAGCCGATCGCGTCCCGGCCTGCCTCGCCCAGCCGCAGCTCGAGCAGCGCGGACGCGCTGGCCGGGACCTGCAGCTTGCTCGGCATCTGCACGCGGCTTGTCACCAGCCCGGCCCGGGTGGCGTGCGTGAGCACGCCGAGCGGCCGGGTATGCGGGATGCCCATGGGGATGCCCAGGTAGGTGATCACCGGGCCGACGCCGAGCCGGTCGGCGATCGACCGGACGGCCGCGGTGAACAGCTCCCACTCGTGGTCCGGCTCCGGGCCGGTCAGCACGAGGAACGGCTTCCCGTTGGTGTCGGCGAGCAGGCAGATCTCAAGCCGCGGCCTGTCGTAGCTTTCCCAGTGGTCCTTGTCGAAGGTCATCAGGGGCCGCCGGGACCGGTAGTCGAGCAGCCGGTCGGTGTTGAACGTGGCGACCGTCTGGTGCTCGAAGACCTCGAGGAGGTGCTCGGTGAGCAACCGTCCCGCCGCGCCGGCGTCCATGAACCCTTCCAGATGCACGAGCATCGTCGCGCCGCCCACATCCGGTGCCGCCAGGTCCAGCTCGTACAGTTCTTCCGGCTGCTGCATGCTTACAGTCTCCCACCACGTAACACCGTCTTTGGCGATGCAACGTACGCATGGGCCAGAACCATCCCCGGATGCGCAGGTCTGTGCACGCACAGAGTCGTCATGATCACTGTCCAACAGCGGCACGTGGGCGGACTGGCGGATTATGGGGAGATATGCGCGCAACGCGCCGCACTGGTCCGGCATGTCACGAATGTGTAAAAGCATGAGATAATTCCGTTATCGTGCGATGCCACGGCAGCCAGGAATTCACGTTAAGTTGTCGTGGTGGAAGAGATCGACCGCAGGATCGTGTCCCTGCTGTCCCGCAACGGGCGCATGAGCTTCACGGAGCTTGCCAGGCAGGCGGGTCTTTCGGTGTCCGCTGTCCACCAGCGTGTCCGCAGGCTCGAGACGGACGGCGTCATCACCGGGTACGTAGCGCTGTGTGACGCGGAGGTGATCGGGCTTCCGCTCACCGCGTTCGTGTCGATAAAGCCATTCGACCCCGCGGCGCCGGACGACGTGCCCGAGCGACTGCGCCATCTGACCGCGATCGAGGCCTGCCACAGCGTCGCGGGGGAGGAGAACTACATCCTGAAGGTCCGGGTCGCGTCCCCGGCGGCCCTGGAGGACCTGCTGCAGCAGATCCGCAGCCTCGCGAACGTGTCGACGCGCACCACGATCGTGCTCAGCACGCCATACGAGAACCGCCCGCCCGGGATTTAGAAAGACCTATTCATCCGGAACGGGCCGCTGCTCCGCCTCCCGCGTCCCCTGCTGCCGCCTGGCGCGGCCGCAGGCCGTCGAACACGAGCGACAGCAGCCGGTCGGTCTGCTCCGGTGCCTGCTCGGTGGTCACCACGATGCCGTGCGCCAGCCGCAGCACGTCCTCGGCGCTGATATCGTCGCGCACCACCCCGGCTTGCTGGGCATGCGCGAGCAGGCGGTCGGCGGTGTCGCGCATCGCCATCCAGCAGCCCGAGATCAGCTCGGAATCCCTGCCCAGCCCCGCGATCAGCGCGCCGGACAGGCCGCGCTTGGTGGTCAGGTACGCGGCCATGGCCCGCAGCCAGCCCGCGAAGGCCTGCTCGGCGGTCGCCGTCTGGATGAGCTCGTCCGCGGTCGCGCAGACCGACTGCACCTGGCTGCGGTAGACCGCCGCCTGCAGGTCGATCCGGGTGGGGAAATGGCGGTAGAGCGTGCCTATGCCGACACCGGCCCGGCGGGCGATGTCGTCCAGCGGGGCGTCCGCCCCGTGCTCGGCGAACGCCGCGGTCGCGGCGTCGAGGAGCTTCGCGCGGCTGCGCCGGGCGTCGGCGCGCATCCGCGTCTGCGTCTGGTCAGTTGTCGTAGTCATCAGCGTTGGGGGAAACCGGTTTGCCAAAACGGAGGGTCCCTCCGTATAGTAACCGGAGTGGACCTCCGAATCTTTCCTCATCGTACATCGCGCGGTCGTCTTGTGAGCCGTTCCCCGCGAGGCGGTCACGGGCGTCCCGGCGTGGCGCTCGCCATCATGCTCGGCGCGCAGCTCATGATCATCCTCGACGCGACCGTGGTGAACATCGCGCTGCCGCACATCCAGACGGGGCTGCACTTCTCGGCGACCAGCCTGTCGTGGGTGATGAACGGGTACACGCTGACGTTCGGCGGGCTGCTGCTGCTCGGCGGGCGGGCGGGCGACATCCTCGGCCGCCGCCGCATGTTCATCGCCGGGATCGCCCTGTTCACGGTGGCCTCGCTGGCCGGGGGCCTGGCCACCTCGGCCGGGATGCTGCTCGCGGCCCGCGCCGTGCAGGGGGCGGGCGGCGCGCTCGCCTCGCCGGCCGTGCTCGCGCTGGTCGTCAGCGGCTTCCCGGAAGGACGGGAGCGGGTCAGGGCGCTCGCCATCTACGCCGGGGTGATCACCGGCGGAGCATCGCTCGGCCTTGTGCTGGGAGGCGTGATCACCGAGTGGCTGTCCTGGCGGTGGGTGCTGTTTATCAACGTCCCCATCGGGATCCTGGTGATCGCGCTCACCCCGCTGTTCGTCGCCGAGACGCCGCGGCTACCTGGCCGCTTCGACCTCGTGGGCGCGGTCACCTCCACCGCGGGCGTGGCCAACCTCGTCTACGGGTTCATCAGGGCGGCGGCCGACGGCTGGGGCGACCCCACGGCGCTCTTCGCGTTCGCCGTCGCCGCCGTGCTGCTGGCGGCCTTCCTGCTGACCGAGACCCGCGCCCCGCAGCCGATCACGCCGCTGCGGCTGTTCGCCGACGCCAGCCGGACCGGCTCGTACGCGGCGCGACTGCTGCTCGTGGCCGGCATGTTCGGCATGTTCTTCTTCCTCACCCAGTTCCTGCAGGACGTGCTCGGCTTCAGCCCGCTGCGGGCGGGGGTGGCGTTCCTGCCGCTGACGATCACCCTGTTCGCGGTCTCCCGCGTCGCCCCGCGGCTGATCCCGCGGGTCGGGGCCAGGCCGATGATGATACTCGGTATGCTACCCGTTATCGCGGGGATGACCTGGCTGTCGCGGGTGTCGCCGGCCACCGGTTACTGGACCGGCGTCTTCGGGCCCATGCTGCTGTTCGGCCTGGGGATGGGCGTGGTCTTCGTCCCGCTGACGACGGCCTCACTGGCCGGCGTGCGCCCGCAGGACTCCGGCGCGGCCTCGAGCATGGTCAACGTCATGCAGCAGGTCGGCGGCTCGCTGGGCCTCGCCGTGCTTGTCGCGGTCTTCGGCACCGCGACGCGGGACGCGCTGGCGCACCCGGCGGCCGCGGCCGCCCTGTCCGCGGCGGCCCAGCACCGCGTGCTCGCGCACGGCATGGCCGCCGCGTT
>JASHXJ010000174.1 GCA_030043595.1 Trebonia sp. | reverse complement strand
GAGGATGAGCAGCCCGGTGACCACGTTCACCTTGAGCACGACGCCGCCGAGGGCGCCGAACGCGATCGCCGTCCGGGTCCAGGCCAGCGACGTCCGCTCCCGCGCCAGGCCCGGGTCGCGCTCCTCAGGTTCGCGGTCAAGGGGGTCGCGGGGGTCTGGCTGGCGGGCGGCCGGGTTGCCGCCGCCGGGATCGCGGGGGTCCGGGGGCGGCGGATCGGGGGGCGGCGGCGCTGCGGTCATCGGGCTGGGTCACCGGTCCGGGGTCATCGGGCCGGGGTCATCGGATGGCGGAGATCAGGAGGATGATCGCGGAGATGAGGGCCATCCCGGCGATCGTGGCGGCCAGGATCCATGGCATCACCGACCTCGGCAGAGGCTCGCCGCGGCGCAGCGCGCGCTGGTTGCGCACCCACTCGGTGTAGGCGACGACCGCCAGCACCGCGCCGAGCACGATCAGCGGCACGCCGAGCAGGTGACGGCCGGCCGGGACCCCGGGGAACGGCGGCAGCAGCTGGACGATGCCGAGCCCGGCCACGACCAGCGCGAGCGCGGTCCGGCTCCACGCCAGGAACGTGCGCTCGTTAGCAAATGTAAACCGCGGATCGGGCTCGGTGCCGTCACTGCTATCACGCTCGGCCGCGCCAGGCAGCAGTCCCGCCCAGCGCCCGGACCGTGACATTCGACCTGGCTCCCCTCGTCCATGTGCCGACGGCTCGCTTGCCCCCATTCTGCCGGTTACATATGCAACGTACGTTGCCGCCCCCGGCCGTGTCGCCGGCGAGTCCGGCCGCGCCAGAATCGGCCGGATCTGCTGATGCGCAAGCCGCTCGCGAAACGGTGTCGTGACTTTACGCTGTCCTCATGGAAGCGCTCGAGCGGGGCTCGATCGACGTCGCCGGGGTACGGCGCACTTACTGGGTGGCCAGGGCGCCACGGCGGATCGGCCAGCGGGCGCAGGCTCCATTGCTGATCGTGCTGCACGGCTCGGGAATGGACGGGCGGAGCATGGCCCGGTTCACCGGCCTGGGCAGGCGCGGGCCCGCGGCCGGCCTGACCACGGTGTTCCCTGACGGCTGGAAGGGCGCCTGGCACGCCGTCAGGCCGCCAGACCAGGAGCCCAGCCTCGACGACGTGCTCTTCCTTGAGCAGCTGAGCACCCACCTCGAGGGCCAGGGCGCGGCCCGCTCGTGGCCGGTCTTCCTCGCCGGGGTGTCGGACGGCGCCTGGTTCGCCGAGCACGTCGCACGGCACGCCATGCTGCCGGTGACGGGACTGTGCCTGGTCGCCGGCACCTCGCTGGCGCTCAGCAGGCGCATCGCGCCGCTGCCGAGGCTGCGCGCCACCGTGGTCGTGATCATGGGCACCGGGGATCGCTCGGTGCCCTACGCGGGCGGGCGGCTGCGCAGGCGCGGCCTGTCCGGGCTGCTGCTCAAGCGGCGGGCAGCCATGCACGGGGAACTTCCCGGTGAGGATGTCGTGGCCGGAGCCGAGGACGTCGCGGCCGACTGGGCGACGGGTAACGGCATCAGGTCAGGTCCGGACATCGAGGAACTGCCGACCCCGCCGGGCGACCTGCCGGTGACGCTGAAGACCTGGGCCGCGCCAGGCTGCCGGACGGTGGCGCTGTACCGGATCGACGGCGGCGGCCACGGCTGGACGGGCGGGCCGCAGTTCCTGCCGACCCGTGTCATCGGCCCGATCGCCCGGCACCCGGACGCGTCCGCCGTCCTGCTCGCGATGGCCGAGCACGAGGGCGCCGTCGTCCCGGCCCGCGCCCTGCCCCGTGGCAGGCACGCGTAGCGGCAGCGGCGAGGCTGCGTGCCGCGTCAGCCCAGCGGGACCTGGGCGTCGGCCGCGGCCAGCTGGCCCGCCGCCTCCTGCCGGGCGGCGCGCGTCAGCATGATGAACCGCTGCACGGCGAGCGAGACGGCCAGGTACAGGACAACCGTCGCGTCACCGACGTTGCCGCCGTTCTTGCCGGTGACGTCGCCGGCGACGAGGTAGTCATAGCCAAGGTGCGCCGCGAACGCCACGACCCAGAGCGCGGCGGTCAGCCAGGTCCCCTTCCGCAGCAGCTGGCCGTCCTGGCGCCAGACTTTCACGGTCGGCGCCCGCACGGCCCCGAGCACCGCCGCAAGCAGCAGGCTGCCGGCGACCGCCGCGACGATGGCGCCGTCGTGATGCGGGTGGCCCTGCAGGAACGTGCCGAACTGGACCGCGCCGATGATCGCCAGGATGATCAGGAACCGGTAGCTCTCGCGCAGCCGACGGGTGGTCAGCTGCCTGCCGACGACCAGGGCGAGCACGGCGATGCCGATGACCAGGTCGGTGATGTTCGCGCCAGACATGAACCCAGCCTCCTACCGGGGCAGCGCGGTGTCATCTGAGTTTTGTCACGATTTCGCGGTGGCGCGCGTCACGGGTGCGCGGCGGCCGCCTTCTGCAGCGCGGCCAGGCGCAGCGAGACGGAGGCCGCGGGAGACTGCCCCGGGACGGTAGCCAGCGACTCCGGCCGGCCAGCTTCGGTGGAGTTCCCCGGGTTCACGGGGAGGCAGACTACTCCAGCGATCTGAGGGCTTGCTGGGCACCGCCTTGTCCCCCTTGCGCCGGCAGCGGCTCCGGCGGCGCGTCGCCGACGATCACGCCGCCGCCGTGCCCCCAGGCCAGGTACCGC
>JASHXJ010000173.1 GCA_030043595.1 Trebonia sp. | reverse complement strand
CTCGCCGTCGGCGGCCGCGGCATGGGCGCGACGGCGGGCGGCCGGAACTGGCGCGCGCTTACCCGGCGCCGGAACACGTAGTACGTCCACGCCTGGTAGGCGAGCACGATGGGCAGCAGGACAACCGCGACCACCGTCATGATCTGCAGGGTGTAGGTGCCCGACGCCGAGTTGTGCACGGTGAGCGAGTACGCGGGGTTGGTGGAGGAGACCATGACGTGCGGGTACAGGTCCACGAACAGCGTCACGATGCAGCTGGCGATCGTGAGCGTGGTCGCGGTGAACGCCCAGCCCTCATGGTGGCCCCAGACCTCCCAGACGGCCCCGACGACGGCGATGCAGGCGATCAGCTCGATCACGTTGAGGAAGGCGCCCTCGTGCGCCAGGACATGGGTCCAGGCGACGAACGCGAGCACCAGCAGGCCGGTCGCGGGCGACACCACCCTGGCTGTCCGCGAGGCGCGACGGCGGATCTCGTCGGTGGTCTTCATGGCGATGAAGGTGGCACCGTGCAGGAGGCAGAGCGACACCAGCGTGATGCCGGTCAGGATCGCGTACGGCTGGAACAGGTCCCAGAACGTGCCTGTGTACTCGTGGCTGGAGTCGATCGGCAGGCCGTGCAGCAGGTCACCGAGCGCGATGCCGATGACAAGCGGGACGACCAGGCTGCCGACGGTCAGCGTCCAGCTCCAGGTAGCGCGCCAGGGCTTGTCCTGGCTCTTCCCGCGGTATTCGAACGACACGCCGCGCACGATCAGCGCGCAGAGCAACAGCACCATCGCCAGGTACATGCCGGAGAACATGGTGGCGTACCAGCCGGGAAAAGCAGCGAATATCGCCGCGCCCGCGACGATCAGCCAGACCTCGTTCCCGTCCCATAGCGGGCCGATCGTGTTGATGACCGCCCTGCGGCCGGCCTCGTCCCTGCCGACCACCATGTGCAGCATGCCGACGCCGAGGTCGAATCCCTCGAGGATGAAGAACCCCGTCCACAAGATCGTGATGAGGATGAACCAGAACGGGACCAGTGCCATCGGTCACCTCAGTACTGCATCGCGGGGACGGGCGTGTCGGCATCCTGTTCCGCTGCCGGGGGCTCGAGCTGCTTGCGGGAGTAGCGCAGCATGAGGAGCAGGTCGACCGTGCCGAGGGTGCCGTAGAGGAGCACGAAGACGGTCAGGCTGATGACCAGGTAGGTCGTGCTGACGGACGGGGACAGCCCGTTCTTTGTGAGCATGATGCCCTGCACGATCCAGGGCTGCCGGCCGCTCTCGGTGAGCAGCCAGCCCGCGGTGTTCATCAGGAACGGGAGCACGACCAGCCAGGTCGCGGACCACAGGAAGAGGCGTGAGGTGGCCAGCTTTTTCCGGCGGGCGAGGATGAGCCCCCACAGCCCCACGAGCGTGACGATGAGGGCCAGGTAGGCCATCACCCGCATGCCCCAGTACTGGATGAACACATCCGGCACGTAGTAGCCGGGCCCGAACTGCTTGGTGTACTGCTGCTGCAGCGGGTTCAGCCCGATGACCTTGCCGTTCCAGTGGTTGGTGGCCAGCAGCGACAGCAGGTGCGGGATCGCGATGATCTCGGTCGGGGTCTGGTCGTTGTTGCCGCCCCCGATCTGGAACAGCGAGAACGAGCAGGGCTGGCACGTGGTCCACTGCGCCTCGGCGGCGGCGATCTTCATCGGCTGGTACGTCGCCTCGACCACGCCGAGCTCGTCGCCGACCAGCATGGTCAGCAAGATGGCCGGGACCAGGACAGCGAGCGAGAGCCGGGCCGGGATGGTGAAGACCGCGCGATCGCCGCCGCGCCGTAGCTGCCACGCGGACACCGCCAGCATGACGGCCGCGCCCGTCACGATCGCGGCCAGCACCACCTTGGTGTAGCCCCAGACGAACACGGGGTTGGTGAACAGCGCCCAGATGTCATTCAGCTGCGGCTTGCCGTTGACCATGACATACCCGACGGGGTGCTGCATCCAGGAGTTGGCCGCCATGATGAACGCGGCCGACAGGACCGAGCCCAGGGCGACCAGCCAGATGGTCGCCAGGTGCACCCGCCGGGAGAGCCTGTCCCAGCCGAACAGCCACAGGCCGAGGAACGTGGACTCGAGGAAGAAGGCGGCCAGGCCTTCCATCGCCAGCGGCGCGCCGAAGATGTTGCCGACCAGGCGCGAGTAGGCCGACCAGTTCATGCCGAACTCGAACTCCTGCACCAGCCCGGTCACCACGCCGATGGCGACGTTGATGACGAGCAGCGTGCCGAAGAACCTGGTCAGCCGGAGGTACTCCGGAGTCCGCCGCCGGTACCAGCTGGTCTGCAGCATCGCCGTGAGCACGGCCAGGCCGATCGTCACCGGGACGAAGAAGAAGTGGTTCACCGAGGTGAAAGCGAACTGCCACCTGGCGAGCGTCTCCTGCACTAGGGCCTCCCCCCGGCGGGGGCCGCCGGGGGCGCCGGGGGCGCCGGGGACAGCCCCGCTGGCGCCTGGCGCGGCGCGGGCGCCCAGGCCGCGCTGGCGCTCACGCCAAGGCGCTGCGCGATGTGCTCGCCGACGCGGATCGCGTTGGCCATCGCGGTCAGCGCCGGGTTGACCGCGCCGATGCTCGGGAACACGCTGGTGTCCGCCACGTACAGGTTGTCGACCTCGTGCGCCCTGCAGTTGACGTCCAGCACCGAGGTGGCCGGGTCGGTGCCGAACCGGCAGGTGCCAGCCTGGTGGGCCACGCCGGCGATGGGGATGTTCATGCTCATATAGAAGTTCTTGTGCAAGACGTGGTGCTCGGCCATGCCGATGTGGTTGAGGATCTTCCTGAGCTCGCCGTACAGCCCCGCGGCCTCGGTGTCGTTTGTCTCGGTGTACGCCAGGTGCAGGTTCCCGTCGCGGTCGACGGTGACCCGGTTGCCGGGCTTGGGCAGGTCCTCGGTGGTCAGCCAGAAGTCGACGGCGTGCTCGGCGACCTCGTCGAGGCTGAGCTGCGGGGCGAGCCTGGTCAGGTGCGGTTCCTCGCCCTTCATGGCCATCGCGTTCGACTTGCCGAGCAGCTGGGTGTTGCCGAGCGGCCAGTCCCTGCCGTCGCCCGCGAGGTAGAAGTCGTTGACCGCCAGGGTCTTCTGGAAGACCGTGCCGTTGGGCTCCTTGGCGAGCGCGATCACCGCCTTGCTGTTGTGGAACATGTAGTTGCGCCCGACCTGGTCCGACCCGTTCGCCAGGCCGGCCGGGCAGGCGTCGGACGCCGACCGGAGCAGGATGGCGGCCGTGTTCGCCGCCCCGGCGGCCAGGACGACGATGTCGCCGCGGTAGGTCTCCTCCTTGCCGTCTCCGCCGCGGTCCACGATGACGCCGGTGACCGTCCGGCCCGCCGGGTCGGTCTCCAGGCGGACCACCTCGGCGCCGGTCAGCAGTGTCACGTTGGGCATGCCGAGCAGGGGGCGGACGGCGATGATGTCGGCGTCGGCCTTGGCGTGCACGAGGCAGGGGTAGCCGTCGCAGGTGGCGCACCGGATGCACTGGCTGGCGGGCCGGTCGGCCTCGTCCAGCAGGATGCCGCACGGGGCCGGGAACGGGTGGTACCCCCCTGCCTCCAGGGCGTCGGAGATCGCCTGAATCCGCGGCTCATGCGAGACGGGCGGCCACGGGTACTGCCGCGACCAGCGCCCCTCGGTGGGGTCCTTGCCGTGCATGCCGTGCACCTGGTACAGCCATTCCGCCCTCGTGTACCACGGCTCGAACTCGTCGTAGCTGACCGGCCAGGCCGGTGAGATGCCGTCGGCGTGCCGTATCTCGCCGAAGTCCTGCGGCCGCAGCCGGTACAGCGCGGCGCCGTACATCTTCGTCGCGCCGCCGACGAAGTAGTGCACCTGGGGCTGGAACGGCGTGCCGTCGTGGTCATACCAGGTGTCGGGCGAGATGTACCGCCCGTCGACGAACACCGCCTTGGGGTCCCAGTTCGCGGTCTCCCTGGTCAGGAAGTCGCCCCGCTCGAGCAGCAGGATGTGCTTGCCGGTCGGCGCGAGCGTGTGCGCCAGCGTCCCGCCGCCCGCCCCCGTCCCGACGATGATGACGTCGAAGTCGTCTGCCACGACAGCCTCCTGGTGATATCCGGATCGTCCTGGCCGCCCCGGTGGACGTCGCTAGACGGCCGCCGCGATCTGGGCGAGCGCGGCGACTCGCTCCGGGTGTTCCGCGCGACGGTCGAGTTCGCGGTTGAGCGTGATGGCGGCGTTGATGAGCGACAGGTGCGTGAACGCCTGCGGGAAGTTCCCGAGCTGCTCGCCGGTGGGCCCGATCTCCTCGGAGAAGAGGCCGAGGTGGTTCCCGTAGGTCTGCATCTTCTCGAACGTCAGGACGGCCTCGTCGAGCCGGCCTGCCCTGGCGAGCGCGTCGACGTAGAGGAACGTGCACAGCGAGAAGGTGCCCTCATCGCCATGCAGCCCGTCTGGCGAGGCGGCCGGATTGTAGCGGTAGACAAGGCTGTCCGAGACCAGCTGCTTGTCGATCGCCCGCAAGGTGGACAGCCACATGGGGTCCTGCGGGGCGACGAAGCCCTCCAGCGGCATGAGCAGCAGCGAGGAGTCGACCACCTCGGTGCCGTAGTGCTGGGTAAACGCGCCTGCCGCCGGGTTGTAGCCGCGGTCCATGATCTGGTTGTACAGGCGGTCCCGCTCGATGGCCCACTTGGCCAGGTTGGCCGGGCGACCGGTGCGCTCGGCCATCCGGATCGCGCGGTCCAGCGCGACCCAGCACTGGAACCGGCCGTACGTGAAGTCCTGACGGCCGCCGCGGGTTTCCCAGACCCCTTCGTCGGGCTGGTCCCAGTTGTCGCTGACCCAGTCGATGATCTTGGTGAGCTCCTGCCAGCCCTGGTGGGCTATCGGCAGGCCGTGCTCGGTGGC
>JASHXJ010000172.1 GCA_030043595.1 Trebonia sp. | reverse complement strand
CAGCACCCCCTCCCCCCGGTCCCCCCGGTCCACCCGCCGCCCCCGGACAGCCGCGACGGACCGGACCCGCAGCAAGCCGCGCAGCTCGCCGGCCTGCTCCGCCAGCTCAACATCACCCTCCGCCCCATCGCCAAAGGGGCATGCGACCACGCCCACGCCGAGAACCGCTACACCCCCAGCCGCACCCTCAAGCACCTGGTCCGCGCCCGCACCCTCACCTGCTCAGCGCCCGGCTGCGGCGCCCAGGCCATGCACTGCGACCTGGACCACACCACCGCCTACCCGGCCGGCATCACCTGCCAGTGCGACCTGGCACCACTCTGCCGCCGCCACCACCGCATCAAGCAAGCCCCCGGCTGGACGCTCGAGCAACCCCAGCCCGGCACCATGCGATGGACCACACCATCCGGCCGCACCCACACCACCCGGCCAACCATCTACGACAGCTAGCCGACGGGCTTGCGGGCCCAGGACTCCAACTGGGTGACGAAGGCGCGGGCGTCGGCGGGCCAGCCCAGTGACTGCTTCGCTGCTTCGTGGCCACGCAGGCCCATCTTGAGGCGGAGGTCGGGATCGCGATCGAGGGTCAGGACCGCGTCGACGGCCGCCGCCACGTCGCCGTAGGGGACGACGAAGCCGCATTCCGCGTTGCGCACGAGGTCGACGGCAAGCGGTAGGGGCGTGGTGACCACCGGGATGCCACGGGCCATGTACTCGACGACCTTCGTGGGCATCGAGTGGTGGAAGTTGGCCTCGTCATGGAGCAGGGACAGGCCCGCCAGCGAGCCCTCGGCGAGCTTCAGTGCCTGCTCGTTGGGGACGAAGCCATGCCAGTGCACGAGGTCGCCCGCCGCCTCGATGTGGGCGCGGGCCTGGGGGTCCGCCGGGCCGACCAGCTCGACCGAGATGCCGTGCGGGGCAAGCAGGCGGGCCAGGGACACCATCTCGGCGCTGCCGCGGTCCGGGGAGATGTGGCCGACGTAGACGACCCGGCGCGGGTCCGCCGGGCCGGCGGGCGGGGCGGCGGTCTCGGGAACGTAGGTGGTGTTCGGGACGACGGGGTGGGTGCGCTTGAAGCGGGCGTTGTAGCCGTGTTCGGCGAGGATGAGGTGCAGGCGGCGTTCGGCCAGGCGCTCGGCGAAGGTGACTCCCCCGGCGGCGACGGGGCGCAGGAACGCGGGCAGCCAGGCCTTAGTGGTCAGCGCCGCGACGGTGTCCTCGTGCACGTCCCACACTGTGGGCGGGCGCTTGCGCCGGGGCGGCAGGACGAGCAGGAGCTCGGGGTCGTGGACGAGTAGGAGGTCCGCCGAGGGGGCGTGCGCGGCCATGGCCGCGCGGGCGGCGCGGAGCGCGCCGAGGCGGCGCCTGCCCACCGCGCGGGGAATGGTGACGGTGGTGAGAGCCGCGGGAATGGTGACGGTCGTGGGAGCCGCGGGAATGGTGACGGTCGTGGGAGCCGCGGGAATGGTGCCGGTCGTGGGAGCCGGGGAAATGGCGGCGGCGGTGGGAGACGGCACGGGCCGTTCGGGATGACGATCGTGATCGTGCGGTGCGATGTAGGTGACCTCGTGCCCGGCGTCGAGGAGCGCGCGGATCTGGCGGAAGTAGATCCGCGCGTCCGCGGGGTGATGCACGACCGTGCAGACGACGACGCGCAACCGTGCCTCCTACAGCGGGTGTACGGAATCCCCGGAGAGCTTGCCCCGGGTGTCGAAGAGCAGGCGGGCCCGCGCCGCGATGTCGGCCATGTCGTAACTGCTGTGCGCCTGCAGCAGGATCGTCAGGTCGGCCGCGGCGGTCGGGGCGGCGGCGCGGGGGATGTCGCGGCCGTCTACCTGCCAGCTGTCCACGAACGGGTCGTGGAAGCTGACCAGCGCGCCGCGCTGCAGCAGCTTGCGCGCGATCGGGCGGGCCGGGGACTCGCGCTGGTCGGCGATGTCCTGCTTGTAGGTCACGCCGAGCAGCAGCACCCTGGCGCCGTTGAGCGGCTTGGCGTCGGTGTTCAGGAGCTCGGCGGCGCGGTCCACGACGTAGCCGGGCATCCGGCTGTTGATCTCCTGGGCCAGCTCGACGAACCGGAACGGGTAGCTGAGCTCCGTGCGGACCTTGTAGTTCAGGTAGTTCGGGTCGATCGGGATGCAGTGGCCGCCGACGCCGGGGCCGGGATAGAACGGCTGGAAGCCGAACGGCTTGGTTTCCGCGCACCTGATCGCGTCCCACAGGTCCACGCCGAGCTCGTGGCAGAAGATCGCCATCTCGTTGACCAGCGCGATGTTCACGTGCCTGTACGTGTTCTCGAGCAGCTTGGCCATCTCGGCCTCGCGCGCGGACTTCGCGCGGACGACCCGGTCGCAGACGCGTCCGTAGAAGGCCGCGGCGGCTTCGGCGCAGGCCGGGGTGACGCCGCCGACGATCTTCGGGGTGTTGCGGAAGCCGTACGTGGGGTTGCCCGGGTCGATGCGCTCGGGTGAGAACGCGAGGTTGAAGCCGATCCCCGCGGTGAGCCCGGACGCCTTCTCCAGCATCGGGCGGACGACCTCGTCGGTGGTGCCGGGGTAGGTGGTGGACTCCAGGACGATGAGG
>JASHXJ010000171.1 GCA_030043595.1 Trebonia sp. | reverse complement strand
GGCCGCGCAGCAGCGCGGCGAGGCGGTCCCGTGCGGCCTGGCGGTTCAGCAGCTGGCTGCGCTGCTGCGCGGCCGCGACGGTGAGCACGCCGCTGTTCAGCCTGCTGGCCAGGCGTTCCAGCGCGCGGGCGCGCGCCCATTCGGGCAGGCTCGGCGACTGGAGCACGTCGAACGACAGCTCGACCCGGCTGTCGGTCGTGTTGACCGACTGCCCGCCCGGGCCGGACGAGCGGGAGAAACGCTCGTCAAGCTCGCCGGCCGGGATCACCAGCCAGCTGTTCACGCGAAGCTCATCGGCCATGGATTCCAGGATGCCAGGCAGTGCCTGGCCGATTCGCAATCGTGACCTAAGCGCGCAACCGGCCGCGAGCCAGCTCCCGTCAAAAGGGCATGCGGAATAGGCATTCCAAGGCCTCCCGCCGCCGGCTGGGCGCTGCCCTGGTCCTGGGGCTTCTCGTAGCCATGGCGGCGCTGGCCGGTTGCAGCGGCAGTAGCAGTAGCAGCAGCGCGCCAGCGCAAAGCCCGGTCATCGCGGCCCCAGTGCCTTCGGCCCTGCCCCCGGCGGACAGCGCGAGCGCGGCGGCGTTCGGCGGCGCCGCGAACGGCTCGGGACAGGCTGTCTCGGCGGCGCGGCTGGCACCCACGGGGCAGCAGCTCATCTACACGGCGCAGCTCACGGTTCGGGTCCGCAGCGTCAGCGCCGCGATCACCCGCGCGACCTCGGTCGTGACCGCCGCGGGCGGTTACGTCTCGACAGAGAACGCGACCAGCAACCCCGATCACCCGAATCAGTCGACGGCGACCATCGGGCTCAAGATCCCGGTGGCGGTCTACGCCGCGACACTGAGCGAGCTGACGAGCGGCCTCGGGACGCAGCTGTCCCTGCAGCAGCAGACCCAGGACGTGACACAGCAGGTCGCCGACGTGAGCAGCATCGTCGCCTCGGACGAGGCGGCGATCGTCCAGCTCCGCGCGCTGCTCAAGCACGCGGGCTCGGTCTCGGGCCTGCTCAGCGTCCAGGATCAGATCAACTCCGAGGAGACGAACCTCGAGGCCATGCTGGCCCAGCAGAACGCGCTGAACCACGAGACCTCGTACGCGACGGTGACGGTCACCATCCTCGGCCCGAAGGCAGCGGCCAAGCACGCGCAGCCCAAGCCGCCGCCCGGGTTCGCCAACGGCATCACCGGAGGCTGGCACGCGTTCCGCACGGCGGTGTCGTGGTTCCTCGCCATCATCGGCGCGAGCGCGCCGTTCCTCGCCGTGGCCGCGGTGCTCGGCGCCCTGGGCTACTGGATCCGGCGGCGGATCACCCGCCGCGGACGCGCGGGCACGGTGCCGCCGGTAGCCAAGGCCGGCAGCTAGGCCAGGTCAGCGACGAGCTCGGCGGCAGGCTTGCGGCGGCCCGTGAAGAACGGGATCTCCACGCGGGTGTGCCGCCGGGCGTCGGCGCCGCGCAGGTGGCGCATCAGGTCGACGATCCGGTGCAGCTCGTCTGCCTCGAACGCGAGCATCCACTCGTAGTCGTTGAGCGAGAAGCAGCTGACGGTGTTCGCCCGCACGTCCGGGTACTCGCGGGCCATCATGCCGTGCTGGGCGAGCATCCGCTTGCGCTCGTCCGGGTCGAGCAGGTACCACTCGTACGACCGGACGAACGGGTACACGCTCACGTAGTTGCGCGGCTCTTCCTCGGCGAGGAACGCCGGGATGTGCCCCTTGTTGAACTCGGCCGGCCGGTGCAGCGCCAGCGCGCTCCACACCGGCTCCGAGGCGCGCCCCAGCCGGGTCCGCCGGAACCGCACGTACATCTCCTGCAGCTCGTCCGAGGTCGGCGCGATCCACCAGAGCATGTAGTCCGCGTCGGCGCGCATGCCCTGCAGGTCGTAGCAGCCGCGCGTGACGATGCCCTTGGCCGCCGCCTGGTCGAGCACCTCGGCGAGCTCGGCGGCGGCCCGGTCACGCTCGTAGTCCTCCCCGAGCACGGACCGGTCCGACACCCGGAACACCGCCCACATCGTGTACCGGATCAGTTCGTTCAGTTCCCTGGCCTTAAGCCGCTTCTCTTCTTCCGCCATGCTCAAGATCCTAAATCCCTATTCCGAACGATCCGTGGCGCCTGCCGCGCGCAGGTGCCTCAGCGCCTGCCCGGCGGCGGCCTTCGCGGTGGCGACGCACGCGGGGATGCCTACTCCGTCGTAGGCGGCGCCCGCGACCGCCAGGCCCGGCTGGTCGCTGACGGCCGCGCGGATGCGCGCGACGCGGTCCAGGTGGCCGACGTTGTACTGCGGCAGCGCGCCGCCCCAGCGGGTTACCCGGCAGGCGACCGGGGCTTTCGTGACGCCGGCCGCTGCTGCCAGCTCGGCCGCGGCGAGCTTTACCAGGTCCTGGTCATCGCGCTGAAGGATCGCCGCCTCGCCGATGCGGCCGATGGAGCAGCGGACGATATGGACCGGGGCGTGCCGGGCGAGGTGCGGCCACTTGATCGTGGAGAAGGTGACGGCCTTGACGGCTTTGCCGTCGACGGCCGGGACGAGGTAGCCGCTGCGCTCTTGCGCGGGGAAGTCTTCCGCGCGATAGGCCAGCGTGATGATCGCCATGCTCGCGTAGGGAATCTGGCTGAGCGCTGAAGAGGCGGCCGGGATCGTTCGGGATAGGAGTCGAGCTGCTGGCGCGGCCGGGGTGGCGATGATGACCGCGTCCGCCTGCAGGTACTCGGGGTCAGCCGCGGAGCCGACCGTGAGCCGCCAGCCGGCCCCGGTCCGCTCCAGTTCGCGGACCATCGCGCTGGTACGGATGTCGGCGCCGGATGCCTTGGCGATGGCGTCGGGGAGAGCGCCGAGGCCGGTGGTCAGCGTGACGAATACCGGCGCAGGCCTGTTGCTGTTATCAGCAGGCCTGTTGCTGTTATCAGATGGGGGACGGTCCGGTGGGAGCAGCGATGCAGCGGCCTGAGTGAGCGTCGGGTACGTCCTGGCGGCGGCGGCCAGCGGGGCGAGCGTGGCGGCGAAGGAGAGCTCTTCCGAGCGCCCGGCGTAGACGCCGCCGAGCAGCGGGTCGACGAGCCGGCCGACGATCTCGCCGCCGAGGCGGCCACCCACGTACTCGGTGACCGAGACGTCGCCTGGCTCGTCGGGCAGGTCTGGTTCCTGCCGGGCCCTGGCGACGCCCTCGGCGGAGACGATGCCGGAGGCGGCCAGCTCGTCCATGTCGGCGGGCACGCCCATGAACTGCCTGCGCGGCAGCGGCCGCATCGCGCCGCGGGTGTAGATCGCGCTTGACGTGGTGCCGGCGGGCACGAGGTCGTCGCCGAGGCCTGTTGCTGTTATCAGGTCGGTGCCCTCCGGACGGCGGGCGAGCAGCGCCTCCGCCCCCTCGTCCATCGGCACCCCGGCGACGTCGGATGCGCAGAGCTTGCCGCCCAGCCGCGGTGCACCCTCGAGGAGGGTGACGGTGACGGGTGCGTCCCTGAGATAGAAGGCGGCCGCGAGCCCGGCGATCCCGCCGCCGACAACGACTACGCGGGGAGGTGCTCCTGTCGACATGGCTTCAAGCCTGCCACAGCGGTGTCAGCGCCAGAGCCGGACGCTGTCCTCGCTGACGGACGCGAGCAGGGGCTCGGCGGGGCTGAACGCCAGACCGCGGATGGGAGCCGAATGCCCCTTGAGCACGCCCACCTGCGCACCGGCCGCAAGGTTCCAGACCCGCAGCACGTGATCCGAGCCGCCGCTGACCAGCAGCTGGCCGTCCGGGCTGACGGCCACATGGCTGACATAGCCGGAGTGGCCTTCCAGCCGGTGTACCTGCTCTCCAGTGCGCAGATTCCACACCTGGATGGTGCCTTTCCCGCCGCCCGCAGCGAGCAATGCCCCGTCGGGACTGAAAGCCACATTGAACGCCCAGCCATCGTGGCACTGCAGCAGCTGTACCTGCTTGCCGGTTGCCACCTCCCGCACGAGCACCCTGCCAGTCGCGGAGGGGGCGCCCGTGGCGAACAGGACCCCGTCAGGACTGAACGCCAGCCCTGCGTTCAGACTGCCCTGCCCCTTGAGGACATGGACCTGCTGACCGGTCGCCGCCTCCCACATCAGCACCGTGTCATGCTCATGATGCGCTGCGAGCAAGATCCCGTCTGGGCTGAACGCCACATTGTTGGCCCTGGAGCCGTTGCCGCGCAGGGAGAGCACCTGCCTGTCAGTTGACGATTCCCGCACGCTTACTGTCCCGTCGCTTCCGCCCGCGGCCAGCAGCACACCGTCAGGGCTGAACGCCAGGGAATAGGCCCAGGTGTCGTTGCCTTCCAGCAGCCGTTGCTGGCTGCGAGTCGGCACGTCGAATATCCGCACCTCCTGGCCCAGCCCGCCACTGACGGCGAGCAGGGCGCCATCAGGACTGAAGGCCAGGGCGGTACCTCCCGTGGCTGCCGAGAAGACCTCTCCGGTTTGCGGCACGAACGAGTCTGGCGCGCGCCGGGCCAGCCGCGGTGCGAAGGCCCGGGGCTTCCCCGCCACGGGCGCGGCCTTCGCTGGCGGCCCGATCCGCTCCAGGTGATCCGTGGCGACCTCGGCCACCCGCCGTATGTCGTTGTCGGCGATCTCCGCGAGTGCTTGCCGCGCGGCCAGCACCCGAGCGGGGTCGGGATCAGCCAGCCACTCCGCGATCCCGTTGACCGCGCCGATGCGGACGTGCGGCGACCCGCTCTCCAGGGCGCTGAGCAGGTGCTCGGGCAGCCTGGCCGGGACGACCGCCCGTCCGGCGGCGCTGCGAGCGAGCACGATCTTGCCGCCTTCGCCGCTGAACAGCCAGCGCTGCGGTGTCTGCGGCGAGCCGTCCTTCTGCACATACGCGAACGCGTAGTCGTAGGCTTCCTCGACGGTGACGTGGCCGTCCTTACTGGTGTCGGCGGCGCCGGTGCGCAGGCCCTGCACTAGGCCCGTGGTGAAGACCGAGCCGGTGATCACGCCGTCGAGCGGCTCGCCCTCGTAGGAGTACTCAAAGCCTCGTGAGGCGGTCAGCACCTCGCGGCCCCTGCTGTGCCCGCGGAGCTGGCGTTCCAGGTCGAGCTCGCCCTTACGGCCGCCTTTGCTGTCGCTGAATGAGCCACTGAAGCAGCAGTCCAGGATCAGGATCTGCTGGTGTGCCTTGCATTCGTCGAGCTCGTCGAGAAGCTCGGTGGCGCGGACCGCGCTGGCGTGCGGGAATTGCGTCTCGGTGTCGGTCGCCGCGAAAAGAAGGCGTCCTCTCCTGTCCTGAATGCCGTGGCAGGACAGGTAGATGAGCACGGTCTCGTCGGCGGTGCGCTCGTGCAGGAACGCGGCGATCTCCCGGCGAATCCGCGCCTCGGTCTGGTCAATCACCGTGGCGACACTGAAGCCGCCGATGTCGGGGTCGGCAAGCACGGCCGCGAGATCTTCCGCGTCCCTGACTGGCGCGCGCAGCTGATTGAGCCGGGAATCGTCGTAGCGGGAAGTCGCGATAACCAGCGCGCTTCTGCGGCCCGCAGGAAGATCCGGCGCCGGCACCAGCACCGGCTCGTCGACCGACGGCATTCCCCTCGATTCCCCTCGCTTCAAGGCCAGAACAGGACAGTACCATCAGAGCCGGGCGAGGCAAGCAAGCGATCAACCGGGCTAAACACCACGCAGTTGACCGCTGCGGCATGTCTTTCAAGGACGTGGCCGCCCGCGGCGAGCAGGTTCAGGATCTGCGGACTCACGGGTACCCGGATCCCTTCCGCGGACCCGGAGGAAGATCAGGCGCCGGCACGAAGACAGGCTGATCGACCGACCGCATTCCCCCTCGCTTTTCACTGCGCGACCCTTATTCCACGCACTGTACCGTGTTATTCGCAGCACGGGATGGAGGGCTGATATGCGCGATATTGAGCGGGTGAAGGTGCAGATCCTGGCCGATGCGGACGACGACGACGAGGAACTCGCACTGCTGACCAGGCGGCTGCGCTCGGCGCTGCTCGACCTGGACGTAGCGGGCGTGGACCCGGAGACGCGGGAGGCGCCCGGGAGCGCCAAGGGCGGCCTCGCGGTCGTCCTCGGCTGGCTGTGGGTCAACATCGGGGGCGAGGCGCTCAAGGCCGTCCTCGACCGGATTGGCGACTGGGCGGCGAGCAATGGCCGGGCCGTCGAGGTGACGGTGAACGGCAACACCCTCAAGCTCAGCCGCGTCTCCCGCGAACAGCAGCACGAGCTGATCGGCGCCTGGCTCGCGCACCTTCCCGCGGAGGGGCCGGCGGAGGGGCCGGAGGGGCCGGGGGACGGCGCACAGGACCACGACGCCCAGGGATAACGGGGTCTGTCACACTTGTTGAATGACGATGAGCGTCGGCCGTAGTCGCGCGGCCGACCGGGTCTGCGGGACCGCCATCGTCGTATGCCAGGGGTGGTCGGCGCTCAGTTCGGTCCTGATCCCCGCGTGGCTCGGCACGCGGCCGGTGCTGCTGGAGCTGCTGAACGGCAGCGCCCTCTCCGTCGCCGCGGCCGGCGCCTTCGTCAGGGTCGGGCACGCCGTTCTCACGGCGGCGCTGCTCGCGCCGCTGCCGCTGTGGCTGCCTGTCGACGTCGTGTCCTGGTGGACGGGACGCCACTTCGGGCCGGGCGCCGCCGACTGGCTCATCCGGCACCGGCCCGCCAGCAAGCGCGCCGTCGAGCGGTGTGAGCGGCTCATCGACCGGTACGGGATCTTCTCGGTGATGCTCGCCCCATGGCTGCCGCTGCCGACGGCGCTGTTGTACGCGGCGAACGGCTGGCGGCGACTGCCGCTGGCTGTCTTCATCCTCGCGGACGCGGCGGGCACCCTGCTCCGCGCCGCGGTCATGCTGCTCATCGGCTACACCTCTGGCACGACGGGGGTGCGGGTCATCCGCGAAGTCTCCGACTATTCCGCCTGGCTGACGGGGGCAGTGATCGTCTGCCTGCTCGGTATCGTGTACCTCCAGGCCAGGAGGTTCAACGGCGGCGGCACCCAGCGCCAGCCACGCTAGAGAAGCGCGGGCACGTCCAGCAGTGAACGGACGACGGGAAAGCCCGGTCCGGGTGCCTGCCCGTCGAGGTCCCCGCGGACGACCTGGATCGCTCGCATGCCGACCGCCTCGGCCCCAACGCAGAAGTCCCGCTGGTCGTCGATCATAACGGCGTCCGTGGCGGCCACGCCGAGGTCCTCAAGGGCGCTGACGTAGATCTCCGGAGCGGGCTTTGCCGAGCCGACCTCGCAGGACAAGATGACCGAGTCCGCGAGCGGGATGAGACCCAGGTCATCGAGCATCGGGCGCGTCGTGTCCGCGCAGTTGCTGACCAGGGCGATCAGGATGCCGCGGGAGCGGAGCCTGGTGAGGAACGGAACCGTGTCGTCGTAGACATGGGTCAGCTCCCGCATGAGTTCGGCATCCATGCGCACGAGGTCGGCGACCAGCTCGGGGCGCGGCTCGATCCCCAGGGCCGGCAGGGTCTGCGCGAAGGAGCCGGCGACGGTGAGCTTTCCGCGGTCGCGTTCGAAACGAGTCTTGAGCCACTCCGCGAGCCAGGCACCAGAGTCGACGCCCACGAACCCGGTGAGCACCCGCACGCGCGCGTCGAAGTCGGAGTCCAGGATCGTGTTGTAGACGTCGACGAGGCACGCGCTGGCCACGAGATCAGGCCTGCCGCAGCTTAGCCCGCAGCAAGCCGAGCTCATCGCCGGCGAAGCCGTGGCCGGCCAGCCACTGGGGCAGGCCGCCGTAGCGCACGTGCAGCTGCTCGAGGAACGACTTCATCGTCTCCTCGCGGGGCAGGTGGGCCTGCACGGGCCTGCTCCTGACGTCCTCGGCGTACGTCCGTGACCTGCGCAGCCGGTCGATGATGGCGTCCAGCCGATCGGCGGTCGCCATGTAATCGGCCACGATCGCCTCCGGCTCCACGTCGGCCACGGTCAGCGCGAGCGCGACGATCACGCCGGTCCTGTCCTTGCCGGCCGCGCAGTGCACGATGGCGGCGCCTTCCGACGTCGCGATCGACCGCAGCGCACCGGTCACCTCTGCCGGCCGTTCTTCCAGGTAGCCCAGATAGTGGCCGCACATGATGTCGTCGGGGAAACGCGACCGGTCCCGTTCGCGCTTGCGGAGCAGGAGCGCCTCGGCGACGGCGTCGGTGCGGGACCCGAGTTCGGGAAGAACTGGGTGGTAGGCGTGCCGCACGCCGGGCACGGCGTCCAGTGGACCCGGCCCTTCAAGCTCGACCTCGGCGGTGGTGCGCAGGTCCACGACGGTCGTCACGCCGATCTCGCCGACCAGCCTGGCTACGTCCGCGGGCGAGAGCTCCTGCAGGTTCTCCGAACGCAGCAGCCTGCCCGGCATCGTGCTGCCGCCATCCACGGTGGGCAGCCCGCCCACGTCGCGAACGTTGACAGCACCCTCGAGATCGATCCACGCCACGTCCCCATTGTCCCATTTCAAGGTCAGGAGCTGACACGCGGGAACCACGAACCCCCGGTGAACAGTCTCAAGAGCGATGCGGCGGACTTGCCTGCCGGGAAGCTGGCCAGCGAGGCAGGGCAGACATTGACCGCGGGCTGGCGGGGCCGGCGCGGGGCGTGACGGGACTGGCGCCGGTCAGCTGGCCCGGAGTTCCCCGGCAACGCTGTGCGCCCAGTCCCTGACCTGGTCCGGGTCACGCCAGTCGCCGGAGTGCTTCTTCGCGATCGCGTGCGCCACCACGCCCCTGGCGTCCGGCATGAGCCGGCCGCCGAAGGTGACGTGGCCGCGCGCCCCGGCCTGCTCCATCAGCTTCGCGACACCGTTGACCGGCGGGATGTCCTTGTCGCTCGCGGAGTCGTCGAGCGGACCGCTGGAGAAGAAGTAGACCGGACGGGCCCGCAATTCGCCGGCGTGCCGCCGCACGAATCCGCGTGCCGCCCTGTGCCAGCGGGCGGCATAGAGCGCGCCGCCCACGACGACCGCGTCGTAGCCGTCGAGCCGCCGCACCTGCTTCGGCGCCTTCATGTCGACGTCGAGCCCCTCCGCGCGCAGGTCCGCCGCGACCATTTCGCCTAGTCCCTCGGTGCCGCCACGCGCCGAACCGACCGTTACTAGGACTCGCATAGGGCACCTCCTTTCACGGAACCAACCCTGCACCCGTGCCGCTGCTCGCGGCAGGGACGGTGGTCCTGCGATCGGGCCCCTTGCCCGACCTCGATGCCACAGCCGTCACTGCCGTTGTCTTTGTATGCGTCCCGACCATTTTCAGGGTCGATTTGTCCTGATATGTCATGCGGGACACATACAAAGGCTGATCTGAAGGGTTTACGCGGCCGGACGGATAGAGACGGATGGCGTCCGCGGGACAGATGGGAGCTCTGGGACGCGGGCCAGCGTGGCGGGGCTAGGCGAGGGGTAGGCGAGGGCTAGGCGGGAGTGCGGGCGGAGGCGTCGTGGACCAGGTCGGCGAGCCTGGCCAGGGTGTCTGGGCTGGTCTCGGGGAGGACGCCGTGGCCGAGGTTGAACACGTGGCCTTCGGCGGCACGGCCGCGGCTCAGCACCTCGCGCGCGCGTGACTCGACGACGTCCCACGGCGCGAGCAGCACCGCGGGATCGAGGTTGCCCTGCAGCGCCTTGCCCGGCGGAACCCGGCGGGCCGCCTCATCGAGCGGGATCCGCCAGTCGACGCCGACGACGTCCGCGCCCGTCTCGCCGAGCAGGCCGAGCAGTTCCCCGGTGCCGACGCCGAAGTGGATCCGGGGCACCCCGGCAGGCGCCAGGGCGGCGAAGATCCGGCTCGTGTGCGGCAGGATCGCCCGCCGGTAGTCCTCCGGGCTGACCACGCCCACCCAGGAGTCGAACAACTGCACCGCCGACGCCCCGGCCGCGATCTGCACCTGCAGGAAGGAGATGGCGATGCCCGCCAGCGCGCCCATCAGGCGGTGCCACAGCGTCGGGTCGCCGTACATCAGCGCCCTGGTGCGGTCGTGGTTCTTCGACGGCCCGCCCTCGATCAGGTAGGACGCCAGCGTGAACGGCCCGCCCGCGAAGCCGATCAGCGGGCGCTCGCCCAGCTCGCTGACCAGGGACCGCACCGCCTCGGTGATGTAGGGGACGTCGGCCGGCTCGAGCGGGCGCAGCCATGACAGGTCGCTGGCGTCGCGGAACCGCCGGCCCACCACGGGGCCGACCCCCGGCTTGATGTCCACGTCCACCCCGACCGCGCGCAGCGGGACCACGATGTCGCTGAACAGGATCGCGGCGTCCACGTCATACCGGCGCAGCGGCTGCAGGGTGATCTCGGTGACCAGCTCCGGCCGGGCGCACGAGTCGAGCATCGGGATGCCCTCCCGGACGCGGCGGTACTCGGGCAGCGACCGGCCCGCCTGGCGCATGAACCAGACCGGAGTGCGCGGGACCGGCTCCCTGCGGCAGGCGCGGATGAAAGGCGAGCTCTGCGTGGGCTGGGTCACCACCGGATCCTCTCACAGCCAGCCGGGCCGCCGGCGCTCCCCCGGGCGACACGCCGCCCAAAATCCAACGAAAACGACGGCATACGTGCCAGGATCGGGACGAGTCCCGCCAGCTCCGCGAGAATCGATAGCGAAAGGGGCGCAGCGATGAGCCAGCCGCTTGGGAACTGTCCCGG
>JASHXJ010000170.1 GCA_030043595.1 Trebonia sp. | reverse complement strand
GCGGCCCGAGGAAGTCACCGACATGCAGCGCACCGTCAAGGGCGAGGTGATCCACTCCACCTTCGACCACCCGGCCGACGACCACACGACGGTCGCCGAGCTCGCGATCGAGCGCGCCAAGCGCCTGGTCGAGATGGGCCACGACGTCGTGGTGCTGCTCGACTCGATCACCCGGCTTGGCAGGGCCTACAACCAGGCCGCGCCGGCCAGCGGCCGGATCCTGTCCGGCGGTGTCGACTCGACCGCGCTGTACCCGCCGAAGCGGTTCTTCGGGGCGGCGCGCAACATCGAGAACGGCGGCTCGCTGACTATCCTGGCCACGGCCCTGATCGAGACCGGCTCCCGCATGGATGAGGTCATCTTCGAGGAGTTCAAGGGCACCGGCAACATGGAGCTGCGACTGCGCCGCGAGCTGGCCGACAAGCGCCTGTTCCCGGCCGTGGATGTGGACGCCTCGAGCACCCGCAAGGAAGAGATCCTGCTCGCGCCGGAAGAGCTCAAGATCATCTGGCAGCTGCGCCGCGTGCTGCACGCACTCGAGCCGCAGCAGGCGCTCGAGCTCCTCATGGAGCAGATGCGCAAGACGCGCAGCAACGCCGAGTTCCTGCTGCAGGTGCAGAAGACCACCCTCGGGTCTGACCGCTAGGGCGGGGAAATACCGGCCCGTCTGAACTGGTTGGCGAGTGTGGCAAACTAGACAGCCGCGACTGAGCGGTACCGGTTCACGCCGCGCCATCAGATGGCGTCAGCAGGCGACCCGGCGACCGCATGAGGCAAGGAGCCAGCAATGAAGCCTGACATCCACCCGGCGTATCAGGTCACGACCGTGACCTGCGGGTGCGGCAACACGTTCGTGACGCGGTCCACCGCGGCAAACGGCGTGATCCACACGGACGTGTGCTCGCAGTGCCACCCGTTCTACACGGGCAAGCAGAAGATCCTCGACACCGGCGGCCGCGTCGCGCGGTTCGAGAAGCGGTTCGGCAAGGGCGCGACCGCCCGGTCGGCCAAGAAGTAGCTCATTCGTCAGCGCCCGTGTGCCGCAGCCGGCACGCGGGCGCTTTGAGCGTGTTAGGGAGCACGGCGGCGCACAGCAGGCGCCCCGGCTCGTTCGGGCATAAGAAAGGTTTCCCATCGTGTTTGAGCGGCTTGCGGAGCTGGCGAGCGAGCATGCCGAGCTCGAGCGTGCCCTCGCCGATCCCAGCGTGCACGCGGACCCGGACCAGGCCCGCACGCTCGCCAAGCGGTACGCCGAGCTGACCCCTATCGTCAGCGCCTACCGCGAATGGCAGCAGGTCGGCGAGGACGAGGCGGCCGCACTGGAGCTGGCGAAGGAAGATCCGGCGTTCGCGGCGGAGGCTGAGGAGCTGGCCGGCCACCGCGCGGAGCTGACCGAGCGTCTCCGCAAGCTGCTGGTGCCCAGGGACCCGAACGACGAGCGGGACACCATCCTGGAAGTCAAGGCCGGCGAGGGCGGGGAGGAGTCCGCGCTGTTCGCCTCCGACCTGCTCCGGATGTACCTGCGGTACGCCGAGCGGCACGGCTGGAAGACCGAGGTCATCGACTCCACCGCCACCGGTCTTGGCGGTATCAAGGACGCGACCGTCGCGGTGAAGACGGGACGTGGCGGTGCGGGCGCGTGGTCGCGGCTGAAGTACGAGGGCGGTGTGCACCGGGTGCAGCGGGTGCCGGTCACCGAGTCACAGGGCCGCATCCACACCTCGGCCGCGGGCGTGCTCGTGCTGCCCGAGGCCGACCCGGTGGACGTGCAGATCAGCGACAACGACATCAAGGTCGATGTCTTCCGCTCGTCCGGGCCCGGCGGGCAGTCGGTGAACACCACCGACTCGGCGGTGCGGATCACCCACCTGCCAACCGGCATCGTCGTCTCCTGCCAGAACGAGAAGAGCCAGCTGCAGAACAAGGAGCAGGCGCTGCGCGTGCTGCGCGCCCGGCTGCTCTCGCAGGCCGAGGCCGACGCGGACGCGAAGGCGTCCGCTGAGCGCAAGGCTCAGGTCCGCACGGTTGACCGCTCCGAGCGGGTCCGCACCTACAACTTCCCGGAGAACCGCATCTCCGACCACCGGGTCGGCTATAAGGCGTACAACCTTGACCAGGTGATCGACGGCGACCTCGACGGGGTGATCGACGCGCTCGCCGCGGCGGACCTGGAAGCGAAACTGGCTGAAGGCTGAATGAGCGAGCCATGGCCAGCAGGCGAGCGGGGGGCACCGTGACCCTGCTGCTCGATGAGATCGCGCTCGCCACCGCGCGGCTCGCCGAGGCGGGCGTGGACTCCCCGCGCACTGATGCCGAGCTCATCGCGGCGAACATCCACAACGTGGGGCGCGGCGAGCTGCACACGGTGCCTGACTCAGAGTTCGACGCGAGGTTCTGGGTGGACGTGGGGCGGCGAGCGGCGCGCGAGCCGTTGCAGCACATCACGGGGCGCGCGTTCTTCCGGTACCTCGAGCTTGACGTCGGCCCGGGCGTGTTCGTGCCCCGGCCGGAGACAGAGGTGATGACCGGGTGGGCGATCGGTCAGCTGCGCGAGATGAACGTCGCAGAGCCGGTCGCCGTTGACCTTGGCACAGGGTCGGGCGCGATCGCGCTGTCGATCGCCCATGAGGTCCCGCGGGCACGGGTGCACGCGGTCGAAGCCGACCCGCTGGCGCGGAGCTGGGCGGAGCGGAACATCACCAGGTACGTGGACTCCTATACCGCCGGGCGGGTGCTGCTGCACGCCGGGGACTTCGTCACCGCGCAGCTGACCGGGGAAGCGCCGGCGGAGCTTGGCGAGCTGGCCGCGCTTGCCGGGACCGTCGACCTCGTGGTCTCGAATCCGCCCTATATCCCGCTCGGCTCGGTCGTGCCACCCGAGGTGGGGGAGTACGACGCGCCCGCCGCCCTGTGGAGCGGCTCCGACGGCCTGGTCGCGATCAGGGCCGTGGAGCGGGTCGCGCGATGGCTGCTGCGGCCCGGCGGGCTGGTCGCCGTGGAACACGGCGCCCAGCAGGGGGCGGCGGTGTACTGGGTGTTCGCCGAGGAGGCCGGATGGCGGGACACGCGTAACAATAAGGACCTGACGCGACGCGACCGGTTTGTATCAGCCGCATGGCCGGGCCAGTAACGCATAAGATTCCATGGCAGGATGGAACCGATGAGCGCTCGATACGACTGCGCGGACGCGCAGCAGCGGGAAGCCGGCATCGCAGCGGCGATCATAGCCGTACGGCAGGGCGGGCTTGTCGTTCTGCCCACGGACACGGTGTACGGCATTGGCGGTGACGCGTTCACGCCCTCGGCGGTCGCCGCCCTGCTCGTCGCCAAGGGCCGGGGCAGGAACATGCCGCCCCCTGTGCTTGTCGGCAGCGTCCGGGCGGCCGCGGCGCTGACCGAGTCACTGGGCGCGTTCGGGCAGGACCTCTTCGACGAGTTCTGGCCGGGGCCGCTGACCCTGGTGTTCCGCGCGACCCCGACGCTGAAATGGGACCTGGGCGACACGTTCGGCACCGTGGCGGTCCGCATGCCGCTGCATCCGGTCGCGCTCGAGCTGCTGCGCCGGACCGGACCGCTCGCGGTGAGCAGCGCCAACCGGCACGGCTCTGCCGCCGCCACGACCGCCGCCGACGCCGAATCCCAGCTCGGGGATTCTGTCTCGGTCTACCTGGACGGCGGGCCATGCGCGGACAGCGTGCCGTCGACGATCCTCGATCTCACCGGGACGGTGCCGCGGATGCTGAGGGCCGGCGCCATCACCATCGACCAGCTCCGCAAGATCGTCCCTGTCATCGACCTGCCAGGCCAGCCGGCCGAGCGCGGCGGCGCGCCTGACGCGTCCGGACCGGATGCGCCCGGTGCGCAGCCGGCGGAGCCGCACCCGCTGGCCGGCGGGGACGCCGGACCCGGTTCCTAGCCGGCGCCGCCATGCGCGATTACCTCTATGTCCTGATCATCGCCGCGGTGGTGACCTACCTGCTCACGCCGCTGGCGCGGCGGGTAGCGATCTCCATCGGCGCGCTGCACGCCGCCCGCAGCCGGGATGTGCACAGGGAGCCTACGCCGCTGCTCGGCGGACTTGCGATGTACGGCGGCCTGGTGGCCGGGCTGCTCGTGGCCGAACGGCTCAGCTACCTGCAGCAGGCTTTCCCCTCATCGCGGACGGTCGACGGCCTGCTGCTGGCCGGCGGCCTGCTCGTCCTCATCGGGATCGTCGACGACCGCTGGGGCCTGGGCGCGATCAGCAAGCTGGCCGGCCAGATCGCGGCCGGGGGCATCCTGATGTGGAGCGGCGTGGCCCTGCCCTGGGTGCCGCTGCCCGGCGGCCAGATCTTCTCGCTGGAGCCGGACCTGTCCGCCACGCTGACGATCCTGATCGTGGTCATGACGATCAACGCGGTGAACTTCATCGACGGGCTGGACGGCCTCGCGGCCGGCGTCGTCGCGATCGCCGGCATGTCCTACCTCGTCTACTCGTACACGCTGACCAATTCGGTCGGCATCCCGTCCCAGTCGGTGCCGGCGGTGGCCTCGGCCGTGCTCGCCGGCATCTGCCTCGGGTTCCTGCCGCACAACTTCCACCCGGCCCGGATCTTCATGGGCGACACGGGGGCGATGCTGCTCGGCCTGCTGCTCGCCTACGGACCGATCTCGAGCCTGGCGTCCCTCGACCAGAACATTCTCATCAACTACTCGCACCTGCACCCGGTGGACCGGTTCCCGACAATCCTGCCGCTGCTGCTGCCCGCCGCGATTCTCATCATCCCGTACGCGGACCTGCTGCTCGCGGTGATCCGCCGGACCCGGGCGGGCAGGTCGCCACTGGCGCCCGACCGGCAGCACCTGCACCACCGGCTGCTCAACATGGGGCACTCGCACCGGCAGAGCGTGCTGATCATGTACCTGTGGGCGGCACTGTTCTCCGGCACCGTGGTCGGGCTGTCCCAGGTCAGGATCCGGCTGATCTGGCTGGACCTGGCGACCGTCGCGGCGATGGCGGCGCTGCTGCCCGCGACCATGCCGCGGCTGCGGCCCTGGCGCGTCGCCGCCAGGGGGAGGCGGCGGGCCGTGGCAGCCAGCCGGGTCCGTTCGGCTGAACC
>JASHXJ010000169.1 GCA_030043595.1 Trebonia sp. | reverse complement strand
GGGCGCCCGCATATGGTGCAGAAGCTCATGGCTGCCCGTCCGTCCCCTTTACCCGGCGGCGGCGATACCGCGGGTAAACCTTGGGGCAGATTACTCCCCTGGGCCGGGACTGGAAAGTCGGGAAAGTGGCATTTCTGGTCATGCTCACCGCGGATAGACTCCGGGCAGACAGCGAACGCCATCGAGGAGCTGAGGTGCCCGGCCAACCACGCACGCGCTGACGTCAGTCCCAGTCACCGCGTGCTGCCCGCGATCGCAGCACCCTCCCCGGGAGGGCCTCTCCGCCGTGCCCCCGTTCGTTCTCTCCTGTCTTGCCTACCTGGGCGTCGCGCTGCCCGGGTCCACCCTGGGCATGCTGTGGCCGTCGATGCGGCTCAGCCTCCACGAGCCTGTCGGCGCGCTCGGCATCATGCTGCTGGCCGGCGTGGCCGCCGCCACGGTCTCGAGCGCTGCCGCCGGCCGGCTCCTGTCCCGCGTCCCGGCCGTCCGGGCCGTGCTGGCCGCGCGCGGGGCCGCCAGGCGCCACCCGGAAGGCGTCGCGGCGGACCGTGAGCAGCAGTGTGATCCCGCCGATGACGGCCGCCATGCAGCCGAGCGCGAACCGCCAGCTCGCACCGCCGGCGAGCAGGACGGTAACGAGGAGCGGGCCGAGCGTGGCGCCCAGGCCGTAGCCGGCGTGCATCCAGTTGATCTGCCGCGCGCCGAAGGAAGCGGCGGCATAGGCGTTGAGCGCGGCGTCGATCGCACCGAAGCCGGTGCTGAACACGGCGCTGCCGACCACGAGCAGCCAGAGGGCTGGGGCTACCGTCTCCATGGCGAGCGCCCCGGCCACGAGCGCGCTCCCGGCGGCGAGCAGCGGCCCGGCCGGGATCCGCGACAGGATCCGGCCGGTGGCGGCACTCGAGACGACCGCGGCGGCGACCCCGGCCACCAGCACGAGACCAAGCGCGCCGACCGGCTCGTGGAAGCTGACACGCATGGACGGCCACAGCATGCCCAGGGTGGACCCGGGCAGCGCGACGCCCAGGTAGGTAACACAGGAAAGAACGAACGGCGGCACGGCGAGAAGGCCCTCCGGCGGAAGGGTGCTGCGTTCGCGGGCAGCACGCGGTGACAGGGAACGGCGTCAGCGCGTGCGTGGTTAGCCGGCCACCTCAACTCCTCGAAGACCGAACACGTCTGCCCGCGAGTCTAATGCCGCCACCGCGACTTCCCCACCGTAACTTCTTAGGGGTAACCTGCCCCAAGGTTTACTCGCGGCGATGCCGCCGGGTAAAGGGGAAACCAGAATGCCGGGCACCTGCGGTAACTGCCATTCGCCGACGGTCGGCGATGACGCATTCGGCGGAGTCCGCATGGCGGAGCGACGATTATGGGTTTCTGCGTGATGTGCGGACGGCCGCGGGCCGACAGCGACCGCTTCTGCACCGTGTGCGGAGCGGACTTCGCCGAGCAGGCGGCCGCCGGGGCCCAGGCCACAGCACCGGCGCCCGCGGAGAATCCCCCGCCCGCGCCAGCGTGGGAGGCGACGCGCTGGGAGGCGCCCCCGCCCGTCACCACGCCCGCGCAGCCCGCATGGCCGGGATCGCCGCCGGGCGACCCATGGCTCGCCTCGCCCACGCAATCCCTGGTCCTGCCGCCATCGCCCGCAGCGCCGAACGCACCGTCACCGCCCCCGATGCCGCCCGCATACCAGCCGCCCGGATACCAACCCGGATACCAGCCGCCCGCATACGAGCCGCCCGGATACCAGCTGCCGCCGTCGCGGCGCGGCAGGAACGCGGCCATCATCGTCGCCCTGATCGTGTTCGTGCTCGCCGCCGGGGGCGGGGCCTTCGCGCTGATCTCGGTTGTGCGCCGACACAGCACCGCCGCGCCGCCCGGCCGGCCGACCGTGCAGCCGGCGTCACATTCCGGCCCGGCCACGGCACCCGCGACACCCACGCCCCGCAGTCCGGCGACGGCGGGCTCGACGCCAGCTTCCACGGCCACCGCGTCTCCCAGCCCGGCGCCGTCGCCAGGAGCAGTGAGCGTCGCGCCTGGCGTCGCGGCCAGCCCGCTCACGCCCGGAGTCGAGGACCTGCTCAACCGCTACTTCAGCGCGATCAACGCCCGCGACTACCAGGCATACAACAGCTTGCTTGACGCACAGATGCAGGCGAGCGACAGCTCGGCGTCCTTCTACTCCGGCTACGCGACGACCAAGGACTCCGCGGAAACCCTCACCGCCATTTCCGGCACCGCGGGCGGCGGTGTGGCGGCGACTGTTACGTTCATCAGCCACCAGAACGCCGCCAACAGCATCAACAACAGCACGTGCACGGACTGGACGATCACGCTGTACCTGGTTCCCCAGGGCAGCAGCTACGTGATCACCGCCCCGCCGCCCGGCTATCACTCCAGCCACCTGGACTGCTAGCGCCTCAGCCGTGCTGCCTCATCGCCGGCACGGCGCCATCGGCGAACTCACACCAGTCACTTATGTCAACTTTGTATGCGTTCCGACCACTTTCGAGGGTGATTTGCCCCAGTATGTCGTGCGGAACGCATACAAAGGCGCCGACCGCAGGCCAACGACGGCTGACGTCATGGCGGCCGGGGGGGCGTACGTCGCCTGAACGGATCGCCGTCGCGGCCCGTGGATCGTACGATCGGCGCACCAGTTATCTGCTAGGGAGAAGACGGGCATGAGTTTCTGCGCGACGTGCGGGCGGCCGCGGGCTGGCACAGCGCCTTACTGCAGGGGATGCGGGGCGGAGTTCAGCGACGCACCGGACACTCTGGTACAGGCGGCGGAGACGACTGGTGGTGCGGTCGCGCCGGCCGGCGCGGAAGCGCCAGACTCAGGCCTGACCCGATGGGATACGGGCTGGTACAGGCCGGGCGCCGGTGGCCCGGCGGGGGCCGCCGCTGGGGCCGCCGGGCCGCCCGGGGGGCTGGACCCGTGGGCTACCGCGCAGCCGACCGAAACGTACGGACCGGGTTCGTCTGCTCAGGGGTCGTCCGGGCCTGGGCCCTGGGCCCAGGCACCGTCCGGGCAGGGGGCGTGGGGGCAGGGAGCTTACGGGCAGGGGGCCTACGGGGCGGGACAGTACGGGCAGGGGGCCTACGGGGCGGTTCCCGGGGGGGCCGGGACGCCCGGGGCGCGGCAGCCGGGCCGGCGGCGGGGCGGCACGGGCATCCTGATCGCGGTGGTGGTCGTGGCGGTGCTCGCTGTCGGCGGCGGCGCCTTCGCCGTCGTGTCCGCGATTACCGGCCACAAGACCGCGCCGCAGCCGTCCAGTCCGGCGAGCACGGGTCCGTCACAGCCGGCGTCCTCCGCATCGGCGCCGACGTCGGCGCCCGCCAGCTCCGCGCCCGCCGCCAGCGCGACACCGGCACCGGTCGCGGTGAGCGCCGCGCCAGGCGTGGCGGCC
>JASHXJ010000168.1 GCA_030043595.1 Trebonia sp. | reverse complement strand
CGGCGCGGTCCCGGCGATGGTCTCGACCATCGAAGAAGTCGGCGGCTTCGCGGCCGCCGCCAGCGGCGTACTGCTCAACGTCGGGACCATCACCACGGAGAGCGCGAACGTGTTCATCCAGGCCGCCGCCGCGGCCTCCCGGGCCGGCACCCCCTGGGTGCTGGACCCGGTCGCGGTGGGCGCCGGGCTGCGGCTTCGTGACCGAGTCGCCGCCGAACTGCTGGAACACAAGCCCACCATCATCCGCGGCAACGGCTCGGAGATTCTCGGCCTGGCCGGGGCGGCCGTCGGCGGCAAGGGGCCTGACTCGACGGCAAGCTCGGATGACGCCCTTCCCGTCGCCGTGGCGCTCGCCCGCGACACCGGCGCGGTCGTCGCGATCAGCGGCGTGACCGACTTCGTCACCGACGGCAAGACCACCGTGGCTGTTCCCGGCGGCGACGTGCTGATGACCAAGGTGACCGGGGTCGGCTGTTCCCTGGGCGGGCTCATCGCGGCCTTCGCGGGCGTGATCGGCGATCCGCTGCGGGCCACCGCGTCGGCGTCGGCGCTGCTCGCCACCGCCGGCGAGCGCGCCGCGCGCACCGCTCGCGGCACTGGCAGCTTCGCGGTCGCGCTGCTCGATGAGCTCTCGACGCTGGGGACGTCCGGATGAGTCTGGAGCTCGGGGTGGTCCTGCCCGCTAGAACCCGGCCGGCACCCCTGGGCTTCGGTGATCTGCTGCGTATCGCGGAAGACGTCGACGCCAATCCCCGCTGGGGTCAGCTGTGGGCGCCAGATTCCGTCCTGGCGCTGCCGTTCTACGATTCGACGGTGCTGCTCGCGGCCAGCGCTGCTCGCACCCGCCGAGTCCAGCTCGGCGTGTCCTGCCTGGCCAGTCTCGGATTCCGGCATCCGGTGATCGTGGCCCAGGAGTGGGCGAACCTCGACGTCCTGTCCGGCGGCCGGATGGTCCTGGTCGCCTGCCCCGGCAACGCGACTGGTACCGCCGTGGAGAAGGAACTCGCCCTCTTCGGCCTGGACTACCAGGAGAAGGTCGCCCGCTTCGAAGAGTACGTAGAGTTCCTGCGGCAGGCTAGCTCATCCCCCGGCCCGGTGGACTTCTCCGGCATTTACCTGCGCGCGGAAGGCATAGAGCTACGGCCGGCTTTCGTGCAGCGCCCGCTGCCCATCTGGATCGTCGGCAACCCTTCGCCGACCGAGGGCCCCAGAACCCTCGACCGGGTGCTCGGCCGGGTGGCTAAGCTCGGCAGCGGCTGGATGACGTACAACGTCACCCCTGGCCTGCTCCGGCAGCGTGCCGGCTACCTGGCCGCGCTCAGGGCCGGACTCGGTCAGGCCGACGGCGACTTTCCGGTGTGCGTATTCGTGAACACCAATCTCAGCCCTGATGAACACCAGGCGCAGCAGGACGCGGCCGCGCGCTGGTCGCAGCAGTCGACCCGCAACATCAGCGTCGCGGACCTGCAGCGGGTCGGCGCGATCGGCACCCCTGCCCGATGCGCGGACTTCATCGCTCAGCTCACCGAAGCCGGGGCGACGCACATCGCGCTGGAGCTGCTCGCCACCGACCCGCACAAGCAGCTAGACCTGCTGACGGAGCACCTGCTCCCGCTGCTGCCAGCCTGAGCGACCTGACAGGCATCGTCGACCCGTCTGCCAGGCGAGTCTCGCCGTCAGCTGAAACATGCCGCCCGCTGAGCCAGCGGACGTTGCTCCGGGTACCGCAGCACTACGCTTGCCGGAACAGCGGCACGTTAGGATCTGTGACATGTCACCGGAATCCGCCTACCGGGATGGCAGGCGCGGACTGCCTCAGCCGGGCCCGCACGGGAGCGACGGGCGGCCGACGGCCGACGGGGCGGAGGCTGAGCCCGTCTGGCTTAACGAGTCGCAGGCGCGGATCTGGATTACCTTCATGCAGGTGCAGCTGCGGCTGAGCTATGAGATGAACCGGCAGCTGCTCAGTGACGGGCAGCTGCAGCTGGGCGACTACCACGTGCTCAGTGCGCTATCGGCCGCTTCCGATGGCCGGATGCAGGTCTCGGCGCTGGCTACCTATGTCGGCTGGGAGCGCAGCCGTATGTCTCATCACGTCCAGCGGATGGCCGACCGGGGCCTGGTTGAGCGGGCGGCCTCGCCATCTGACCGGCGCGCGACCGACATTCAGCTGACGGCGTCCGGCTGGGCCGCGGTCAAGAGCGTGGCGCCCCGGCATGTGGCCCTGGTCCGGCGGCTGTTCTTTGACGGGCTGCCGCGGGAGCTGGAGCCAGGGTTCCAGGCGGCCCTTGACGGCATCTATCAGACGCTGGTCTCGCGGGGCACCCTGGCAGCGCCGCCCGTCGGACCCGGCACCGGCGACCCGGGCTGACGCGCCGCGAAGGCGAGCGACGGCTGGGCTGCACTGCCGCCTGAATGCGTGACATGTCACTCATTTGGCTGTAGGCTCCCTGTAGCGGCGACGCCGCGATGGCTGCACCGGTGTACCAGAGGGCGAGCGGGCGGTCTTCCTGACATCTCAGCGAGGGCGGACAGTGACATCTCTGGGATCAGGCCCCGGTGTCAGCAGTCCCAGCACAACGCCCACGGGGAGCATGCCTTGAGAGCGTTCTTCGTACGAACCGGCGGACGGCTCGCCGAGCCCGTCGAGGGCCGGCCCTCGGCTCGGGCCTGGCTGGCCGTGACATCCGTAGCGCTCGGCGCGTTCATCATCGTGACCACCGAATTCATCCCGGTCGGCCTGCTTCCCCCGATCGCCAACGGCCTGCACGTCTCTCTCGGCCTGGCCGGGCTGATGGTCGTCGTGCCCGGCCTCAGCGCCGCGGTGTCAGCACCGCTGATCCTGGCCGGCGCCAGACAGTTCGACCGGCGCAAGCTGATCCTCAGCCTCGGCGGACTCGTCGCTGTCTCTAATGCCGTCGCCTCGGTCGCCCCCGACTTCGGGGTGATGCTGGCCGGCCGCGTCCTCCTCGGGATCGCCATCGCAGGTTTCTGGACGGTCGTCACCCCGGTCGGGCCCAAGCTGGTCGGCGAGCGGGCAGGCACCAGGGCCATCGCGTTCATCACGGCCGGCGTCTCAGCCGGCACCGTCATCGGCCTGCCAGCGGGCCACGCCCTCGGCGCACTGGTCGGCTGGCGGCTGACCTTCGCCACTGCCGCTGGCATCGGCCTGCTCATCGTCACCGTGCAGGCGCTGCTCCTCCCCGGCATCCGGGCCGACGGGCACACCCGGCTGCGTGACCTCGGTGCGGTGTTCCGTATCCCGCTCGCCCGGACCGGGCTGATCGCCGCCGCCGTTGTCTTCGTCGGCCAGTTCGCCGCCTCGACCTACATCACGCCGCTGCTGACCCAGCACGCCCGGATGTCATCAGGGGCCGTGACCGGGCTCTTCTTCGGCTACGGCATCGCCGGGATCATCGGCACCCTGATCGGCGGCCGGGTTGTCGCCCGCAGCAGAGTCGGCACCTTCGCCGGCGCCAGCACCGGGGTAGGGGCTTGTCTGATCATCCTGCCCGTCCTCGGCACAGCACACGCAGCCGTTGGAGTCGTCATCGTTGCCTGGGGCCTGATCTGGGGACTGATCCCGCTAGCCGCCCAGGTCTGGATGCTCCGCTCCGATCCGCAGGCGCAAGAGGCCGTCTCAGCAGCCAACGTCTGCAACCTGCAGCTATCGATCGCCGCCGGATCCGCACTCGGCGGGCTGCTGGTCGACTCCGCTGGCCTGGCCGTTGTGTACACCACCGGCGGAGCAATCGCTCTCGCCTCCGCCGTTTTCGCACTGATCGCGGGCGGCCGTTCCCAGCCACCCGCTGCGGCTGAGGCAAGCCCCCAGGCCGCACCAGCCAGCAGGCGGCTCCCGCAGAACCCGGCAGCAACAAGGGAGAAGAGCTGATGAGCGAGAAGCTCAAGGCCACCGACAACAGAATTGTCGTCGGCGTGGACGGATCCTGGCATTCCCAGCATGCGCTGCGGTGGGCAGCCTTCCTCGCCAGACCACTCGGCGCACAACTGCAGATCGTCACAGCCTGGGAATACCCGGCCACCTACCAGCGGGCAGCGATGGTATCCGGCTGGAACCCGTCGCAGGCGACCACGCAGATGATCGACGAGACCATCAGCACGGCCTTCGCTGGCAAGCCACCGACGGGGCTGAAACGGGAAGTGTGCGAAGGAAGCGCCGCCGAGGTTCTGCTGAAAGCATCAGAAGAAGCCACCTTGCTGGTCGTCGGCAGCCGGGGTCACGGCGGATTCACCGGACTGCTGCTCGGCTCGGTCAGCGCCAGCGTCGCCGAACACGCCCCTTGTCCTGTCCTGATCATCCACGGCGACCAGGAGCCTCCGCCATCCGCAACGGCATAGCTCGCTCACGGGTTCTGCGGTCTGAAAGCCGCCGGCACTGGAGACGTGCCTGACCGGCTGGGGAACGGACGAGCCGGCCATACCGGGGACGCCAGCACGCAGCGGAGAATTCGAAAAAGATCTTGTATCATCGATTGTACTACATAGAACGAATGTGCTATTATCGAGATAAACCTGCGAAGATGACCCGACTCCGGGGAGGTGATTCAGCATGTGCACCGGAAGCGACCAGGAGCACGGCTGCGCCCCGCGCAGCGTCGCCGAAGCGCTGCGGCTAGCGCACTGGAGCCTGGATTATCTGAACTCCCCGGCGGCCGGCGAGCTTCCGGCTGCCGCTCTCGGAGACGTGCTGATATCGCTCGGCGGGCTGCGGGCGAAGTTCACCGCGGCACGCGCTGGCTTTCTGCGCCGGTTCGACGTCACGGACGCCCACGACGCCGACGGGTACGGCAGCTCAGCCTCCTGGCTGGCCGCCATGACCCAGATGAGCCTGCGGGACGCCAGGGCCGACGTCCGGGAGATGCGCCGGCTCAGCGCCCACCGCGGCGTCGCTGACGCGATGGCCGCCGGGCAGGTCTCGGAGTCGTGCGGGCGACAGATCACCGAGCTGGTGAACAAGCTCCCCGGGGAGCTGCGCGCCCTGACCGGCAAGATCCTCCTGGACGCGGCGGCCGCGGGCGCGTCCCTGGACGACCTGAAGCTGATCGCGGCCGCCGCCTGGGAGCAGTGGCGGGCACAGCACCCCGACCCCGACGGCGACGACGGGTTCGACGACCGCTACGTGGCCGTCGGGGCCACCTTCGGCGGGGCGGCGTGCATTCGCGGCAACCTCACCCCCGAGTGCAATGCCGCCGTCCAGGCGGTGCTGGAAGCGCTCGGCAAGAAGCACGGCCCGGAAGATCGCCGCAGCGAAGGCCAGCGGTTCCACGACGCCTTGCAGCTCGGCTGCGAGCTGCTCATCCGGGCCAGGATGGTGCCGGACCGGGCAGGCGCCGACACCCAGGTGATCGCCCACATCCCGCTGCCCTGGCTGCGCCAGCAGCCAGGCGCGTCGGCGGTGGAGCATGCCTGGCTGGCCGCCCGGGCCGGGGAGACCGGCTACCTGACCGGCACTGATGCGGAGACCGCCGGCTGCGACGCGATGACCGTCCCGGTCGTCACCGGGCACGCCGACATGGCGGTGATCGATCAGATCATCGAGCTCGCGCTGGCGGCGGGCGATCAGCACGCGCGGCCGCGGGCGCTGTCCCCGCAGGCGCGGGCGGCGCTGCGCTACGCCATCGCCCGGCTGGCGATCGATTTCGTCTCCGGGCCGAACGGCCTGGCCGGGGTGCTGCGCACGAGCCTGCTGTCCCCGCCGTACGCCACCCCGAGCCTCCCGCTGGATGTGGGCTACGCCGACAGCATCCCCGCTCAGATCCGCCGCGCGGTCCTGCTCCGGGACAAGGCCTGCGCGTGGCCGGGCTGCGGCCGCCCGGCCGCCTGGTGTGACGTGCACCACCTACGGCACAGGAAGGACGGCGGCAAGACAAGCGTCCGTGATTGTGTTCTACTTTGCCAGTTCCATCATGATGTTTGTATCCACAGGTGGGGCTGGGAGCTGGTCCTGCACCCCGACGGGACCACCTCGGCCCACGGGCCCGATGGACAGGTCCTGCACAGCCACTCGCCACCTACCGTCCGGGCCGGGTAACCGCCCCGACGCACGGGGACTGTCGCAGCGCCTGGGCTGGGCAGCGCCGCTACTTGATGGGAGGCCGGGGGAGCCTGGCCACGCCGCGCTCGAGGGTGAACGTGTACTCGAGGGAGTACCAGGGTGTCTCGATGGTCGAGTCGGCCGGGTGGGGCTCGTCGTGACGCTGGAAGTCACCGATCAGCGCGCGGGTGACGCCGAACTGCACATCGGTGTCGAGGTGCGGGTCGTCGGGGGCGTAGACCTGCGAGATCAGCGTCTTGTAGCCCTCTTTGAAGATCAGCACGTGCAGGTGCGCCGGGCGGAAGGGGTGGCGGTTCTGGGCCTTGAGCAGCCGGCCCACCACCGTGTGGGTGGGAATCGGGTACCCGGCCATCTTCACCGTCCGGAACCAGAAGCGCCCCGCGTCGTCGGTGACCAGCTTCCCGCGCAGGTTCATCGGCGCCTGGTCGGCGTCCTGGTGCTCGTAGAGCCCGACCGGCGAGGAGTGCCACACGTCCACCTCGGCCCCGGCGACCGGATCGCCGGTCGGGTCCTGAACCAGCGCGCTGACGAACAGGACCGGCCCGGGCGTCCGCGAGCGGACGATCGAGCCGCCGTTGTCCACCTGTGGCGAGTTCATCCGCCAGAACGGTCCGAGCAGGTTCTGCTGTGTCTCTGTGGCGCCCCTGTCGCCGTTGTTGAGCAGGCAGACGAGCGAGGACACCCCGAGGGAACCGGACATCAGCACCATCTCGTTGTGGGTGTCGGTCGTCGCCTGGCCCATCTCGTTGAGGATGGCGGTAGCCGCGAGGAACTCCTCCTCGGTGAGCCGTACGTCGCGGATGAACGCGTGCAGGTGCGAGACCAGCGAAGTCATGATCTCCCGCAGGCGCGGGTCGGTCGTCTGCTGCATGACCGCCAGCACGGCGGGCGTCACGTCTTCATGTCGTTCGATGATCATCAGGACACCTTCGTTCGGGTCGGCTGCCAGGCCCGCTGCTCGTTCGTACGCACTCATTATCAAGGCGCGGAAGCCTGCGGCGAGGGGCGCCTGGCGGACCAGCGATACGCTGCCAGGGCCGAACGGAGGACGATCGTGACCCATCCGCTTGACCCGCTGACGGCCGGAGAGATCCGGCAGGCCGCCGCGATCATGCGCCGGGACCGAGGGGTCGGCGCCGGCTGGCGGTTCGCCTCGATCGAGCTGAAGGAACCGGCCAAGGCGGACCTGCCCGCGCTGGAGAGCGGCCGGCTGGCCAGCCGCGAGGCGCTGGTGGTCTGCTGGAACCGCGGCGACGGCCAGGCCTACCGGGCCACGGTGTCGCTGACAGGGAACGAGGTCTCCAGCTGGGAGCACCTGCCCGGCCAGCAGCCGAATCTGACCCTCGACGAGTGGCACGAATGCGATGAGATGCTCCGCGCCCACCCGGCGCTGACCGGGGCGCTGACCCGGCGCGGGATCACTGACATGTCCCGGGTGCTGACCGACATGTGGGCCTACGGCGCGGCGCTGGTCCCCGAGC
>JASHXJ010000167.1 GCA_030043595.1 Trebonia sp. | reverse complement strand
GCCCTGGCGCGAGCCGCGCCCACGGCGGCCGCGCCCACGGCGGCCGCACTCGGGCCGGCGGGCGTGAGCACCAGGGACCGGCCGCCGTCGTCCGTCACCTGGATCTCGAGTGTGACCTCCCCGTAGCGCAGGCACACCGTGCACCGGGCGCCCCCGCCCGCGTGCTTGACCACGTTGGTGAGCGCCTCCTGGATGATCCGGTACGCCGACATGTCGACGCCGGCGGGGACCGCGCGGACAGGGCCTGAGCGCTCCACATCGACCTGTACTCCCGCGCCGCCGGTGCGCTGGATGAGCTTTTCGAGGTCGGACAGTCCCGGCGCGGGAGCGCGCGGCGCGGAACCGGCGCTGCCAGGCCCGGGGACGCTGTCCTGGTGGCGGAGCACGCCGAGCATTCGCCGCATCTCCTCAAGCGCGTCCCTGCTCGTTGCCTGGATAGCGCCGAGAGCCTCGCGCGCGTCGGCTGGGCTGGCCTCGATGACGTACTGGCCGTACCCCGCCTGCACCGCGATCACGCTCATGCTGTGCGCCACGACGTCATGCAGCTCGCGTGCGATGCGCAGCCGCTCCTCTGCGACCGCGTTGCTCGCGGCCTGGTACTGGAGCGCGTCGGCGTACAGCCGCCGCTGCCGGACCGAATACCCGGTTATCCAGGCGATGACCATGGCGAACGCGACGGGGACATACGCGCCCGAGCCCGCGCTCGCCTGGACATGCCGGCCGGCGAGCGAGAGCAGGCCCATAACGGCAAGCCCCAGTGCCAGCGCGGCGGCGCCGGTCTGCTTGTTGCTCGTGGTAGTGACCAGGTACAGCACGTAGGCGGCGGCAAGGAAGATCAGCGCCGGGGCGACGGGACGCGTGCCAACCGCGAGGACCGCGAGCGTGACCAGGGCGGCGAAGGCGGCGACAGGACCGCGCCTGCGCAGCCCGATCGCGAGGAGCACGCCCGAGGCGAGCAGCAGGGCACCCGGCAGTCCGGTGCCGGCGGGGTTAAACGGGCGGGAGAAGACGAGCAGGTCGCAGAGCCCGGCCACCCCGCCGACGACGAAGTCGATCGCCATCCAGTGGCCCTGGCGCATCCGCTTGGTCAGCGGCGGGCTCAGGTGTGAGTAAGACATGTCGCGTTCAGTGGACACGACTCTACGGTAGCCGGGCGGCGGCGGCCGTGCCTCATCCCGCAGGACTAGCCCGCGATGCTTACCCGGTCCGGGGGGCGGCCTGCCGCCCCCCGGCTCAGAACGTCCGGATGGCGATCTCCGCGGGCGCGGCGAGCAGGCCGTCGATCTCGTCGTCGAGGCGGCTCAGCGTGATCGAGGTGCCCGCCATGTCCAGCGATGTGCAGTAGTTGCCGACGTAGTTCCTGCGGACGTTGATGCCGCGGTCGGCGAGCTGCTGATGGGCGTACCCGTACAGCAGGTAGAGCTCGCTGATCGGGGTGCCGCCGAGCCCGTTCACCATGAGCGCCACGTTGTCGCCTGGGCTGAACGGAAGGTCGGTCACGACCGCCTCGAGGAGCTCGTCGACGATCTCGTTCGCGCTGGCCAGCTTCTCACGGCGGCGGCCGGGCTCCCCGTGGATGCCGACGCCCATCTCCATCTCGTCGTCGCCGAGCTCGAAGAGCGGCGAGCCCTTGGCCGGCGGGGTGCACGAGGTGAGCGCCATGCCCATGGTCCGGGTGACGGAGTTGACCTTGCTGCCGATCCGCAGCAGCTCGTCCAGGTCGGCGCCCTGCTCCGATGCGGCGCCCACGGCCTTGATCACGAAGAAGTTCCCCGCGACGCCGCGCCGTCCGACCGTATACGTGGAGTCCTTCACCGCCACGTCGTCATCGACGATCAGGGTGCCGATGGTGATCCCGTCGGCCTCGGCCATCTCCTGGCCCATCTCGAAGGCCATCCGGTCGCCGGTGTAGTTGTTCACGATGTGCAGCACGCCCTTGGGGGAGGCGAGCAGCTTGCTCGTTTCGAGCACGTAGTCCATCGGCGGCGCGGCGAAGACGTCACCGGGGCACGCCGCGTCGAGCATTCCCTTGCCGACGATCATCACGTGCGCGGGTTCGTGGCCGGACCCGGAACCCTGGATGACAGAGACCTTGTCATCGCGCGGCGCGTCCGTGCGCATGATCAGGTTGTACTCCGGAACGTAGCGGAGCGTCTGCGGGTTCGCGAGCGCTATGCCCTTGAGCATTTCAGGGACGAATTGCCGGGGGTCGTTGACGAATTTCTTCACGGCAGTGCCTCCGTTGGTCACAGTTCTGCTGATCTGGTCACAGCTGTGCTGAGCGCTTCGCCCACTCGTCGGCGAGCGCCTCGAACATCACGGCAACGGCAACGGCGCCCGCGTCCAGGGTGCCGATGCTCCGCTCGCCGGTGTAGGCGGCCCGGCCGCGCTTGGCGAGCATCTGCCGGGTGGCCTCTGCCCGTTCGCGCGCGGTGACCGCCGCCGCCCGCAGCGCCTGCGCCGCGGTATGCCCTTCCCCGATCCGCTCTTCGATGGTGTCCACCGCGGGCACCAGGGCGTCGAGCAGCGTCTTGTCGCCCACATCAGACTTGCCGCGCGTCTTGATCCCCCCGATGGCCGCCTGCAGCATGGCGATGATCTGGTCGGGGGACAGCCGGTCCGCGGTCCCGGCGGCCGCGCCGGCCCGCAGGAAGGCCGTTCCCCAGATCGGGCCGGATGTGCCGCCGATGCGGCCGGTGATGACAACCGCGATCTTCTTCAGGAACGTTCCGATGTCGGTCCGGTCGACGTCGTCCCAGCCCTCGAGCACCAGCTCGAAGCCGCGTGCCATCGAGTAGCCGAAGTCGCCGTCGCCGACGACCGCGTCCAGTTCGCCGAAGTACTTCTCGTTGTCCACCGCCACCGTGGCGATCGTGCGCACGACCGCCTCGACGTCGGCGAGGTCCGCTCCGGACATGCGCGATCCCTCCGCTTCTGTTGCTGCTCGTCCTTCCGTCGCTGCCGGATCCCGCGCGGCTGACCCTGGCAGCAGGCTGGCCAGGTCCGCCAGCGTGATCCAGCCGCCAGGCGTGGCCTGGCTTCGGTTGGCGAGGACCACCGCGGCTTCCCCCCCTGGGTCACCCAGGGAGGAGACGACCATGGCCGCCTCGCTGAAGTCCTCGTCCCGTGTGAAGTCGTTCACGGTGACCAGGCAGGTCATTGCGGCGCCGGCCGCGGCGAGCAGCCCGTTCCGCGAGTCCTCGACGACCACGGCACGGGACGCGGGCAAGCCGAGCGAGCGCAGGGCCAGCAGGTAGATGTCCGGTGCCGGTTTCTTGCGCGGTACCACGTCGCCGGCGAACACGCTGACCGCTCGCGCGTTCTCGGCTCCGACGGCCCGCTCGAGCGTCGCGCGGACGGAGGCCTGGGCGGATGTCGAGGCGACGGCCACCAGCCACCCGGCGGCGAGCGCCTCGGCCACGATGCGGGAGACTCCCGGCCTGGGCGGGACGGCGCCCCGTGCCACCAGGTCCAGGTAGATCTCGGTCTTGCGGCGATGCCAGGCGGCGACGGCCGCCTGCTGGCCGGCGGCGTCGGCTGGCAGGCCAGCCGCCGACACGAACCCGGGGGTGAGCAGGCTGGCCATCCGTTCCTTGCCGCCGCCGATGCGGAGCTTGTCCCGGTAGTCAGCGACGCTCCACCGGACCGGTAGCCCGAATTCTTCGAAGGCCTGGTTGAACGCGACGAGGTGGCCGTACCGCTCGGTGTCGGCTAGCACGCCGTCGCAGTCGAGGAT
>JASHXJ010000166.1 GCA_030043595.1 Trebonia sp. | reverse complement strand
TTCGCCGAACAGGTGCTGCCGTACGCGCGGCAGCTCCACGCGCTCGCGCTGCGGCTGACAGGCAACCCGGCGGACGCCGAGGACCTGGTGCAGGAGACCTACGTCAAGGCGTACGCGGGGTTCGGCACCTTCCGGCAGGGCACCAGCCTGCGCGGCTGGCTGTACCGGATCCAGGCCAACGCCTTCCGCGACGCATGCCGGGCGCGCAGCCGAAGGCCGAAGGAGCTCCCGCTGGAGGCGGCCGGTGCCGCGGCCGGGCGTGTCCCGGTCGTCAGCTCGGCCGAGGACGTCGCGCTCTCCCGGCTGCCTGACCGCGCCCTGACGGACGCCATGCACCGCCTCCCTGGCCAGCTGGCGACCACCGTCTACCTGGCCGACGCGCTGGGATACCGCTACGCGGAGATCGCCGAGATCACCGCGGTGCCCCTCGGTACCGTGGTGTCCCGGCTGCACCGCGGCCGCAAGCGGCTGCGTGTCCTGTGCGCCTCCTGACGACGAGGACCTGCCCGGCCAGCGCGTGCCGCGTATGCTCGGAGGACAGGTAACAGGAGGGTGACGTGCTGCCGGCTGAGGACCTTGGCCACGAGGCCGCGGAACTTGTCAGCCTTACCAACGGCGAGGCGAAATCCCTGAACAAGCTCGCCGAGATGGCGGTCAGGCAGGTCCCGGGCTGCGCGGCCGCCCTCGCCGCGATCTGGCGGGACGGCGAGCTCGCCGCGCTGGCGGCCAGTCACCCGGACGCGGCCGAGCTCGCCGACCTCGAGATCAGGACCGGCCTTGGGCCGCTGATCGTGGCCGCGCGCGACGGGGAGCCGGTGAGCTGCCCCGATACCGCGGGCGAGAACCGGTGGCCGGAATGGGCCGAGGCGGCGCTGGGCCGGGGCGTGCGCAGCTCAGTTCACCTGGTCGGCCAGTTCGCGCCGATGACGCTGGTACTCGGGCTGTTCGGGGTGCGCCCGGGAAACCTCGACGCGGGCTCGGTGCCCATGGCGCAGATGCTGGCCCGCTTCGGCGGCACGGTGTTCGCCAACACCCTCGCCTACGGCCAGGCGCAGCGCACCGCGACGCAGCTGAGGGATTCCGTCGCGGCCAGGGCGGTCACCGACCAGGCTAAGGGCATCTTGATGCACGCGCTCGGCTGCGACGCCGACGAGGCGCTGAAGTACCTGCGCGAGCAGGCGCAACGGCGGCACCTCAAGGTCACCGAGGTGGCGGCCCGGGTGATCGCCACCTACGGCAGCGGACGCGACTGACCCGCGGGTGGCTCAACGTCGCACCGGGCTGCCCGACGCAGAGAGCACGGACAGGCAGGACAGCGCCCGGGATCGTTCGGTGTCATAGTGTTTTAAAGCCGGGCCATCCGGCGTAACGGCACTGCCAGGCCCGCGCTCAGACCGATATGCAGGAATGGCGGGACGATGGCGCAGGGCGGATGGCCGGGGGAGTCGCTGGCCGACATGGTGTCGCGGCGTGACGCGCTGCGGCAGGCGTCCGGCATCACCGACGCCGATCCCGGGTCGCTGCTTGACGCCGCGCTGACCGAGCTCGACGCCGCGCTCGAGGCGCTCGTCAGCCAGCTGGCCGCCGACGGCGAGCCCGATGTGGCCGCGGACGGCGGCGCGCCCGAGGCCATCAGGGCGGAACGGCGGCTGCTGCACGCCGCGTTCCAGCAGTTCCCTGTGCCGCTGTTCCTGCTCGAGCAGGACGGGACGATCCGGCGCGCGAACAACCAGGCCGCTGCCCTGCTCGGGTCGCCCCCCGGCTACGCGACCGGCAAGGCGCTGACGGCCTTCGTGGACCTGCCGTTCAGGGCGGCGGTGCAGACGCAGCTCGCCGCCGTCGCCCGGACCCGCGAACCCAGGCAGGCCGACTGTCGCATGCTGACGGCCAACGGCCCGGCCGGCATGGTCGTGACGGCGGCCGCGATCGACCTGCCGGGCGACCCGCCGCTGCTCGCGGTCACGGTCACGTCCGGCGCGCCGTCCGCCCCGGCGGCCGCCGCCAGGGCGGCGACGAGGAAGCGGCCCGCCGGCGAAGACGGGGCGACCGCGCCGGCCGGGCAGGCGATCCAGTCGATGGCGCAGCGGATGGACATGGTCACCGCGGTAACGAGGCTGCTGCTCGACAACAGCACGTTCAGCGAGGCCGTCACCCTGCAACGGTCCGCGCGGCTGCTGGCGGGGGAGATCGCGGACTGGGTCATCATCGACATCGAGCGCGGCGGCCAGCTGCGGCGCCAGTTCGCGACCGGGCCGCGGAACAGCCAGGCCGAGCAGCTGGCGCGCGCTGTGCGCGGCGCGGATCCTGACCCGGAATCGCTGCCCGCGCAGGTACACGCGACAGGCAAGTCCGTGCTGCTGGCACACGTCGCCGACAACGGCGTGCTCGGTACGGCACCAGACAGCGCGCCGCTGCTGATGCGGCTGGGAGCCACCTCGCTGATCTGCGTCCCGATCTGCGACGGGACGACCGGCTACGGGACCCTGACGCTGGCACGGTCGGCCGGCGCAGGGCACTACGGGATCGCCGACCTCGGCCTTGCGGAGGAACTGGGGCAGCATCTGGCGATCGCGATCAGGGTTGACCGGATGTTCCGCCATCGCTCGGAGGTGGCCGAGGCGCTCCAGGCCAGCCTGCTGCCCGCCCGGCTGCCCACCGTGCCGGGTCTTGAGCTCGCCGCCGCCTACATCGGCGCCACGCAGTGGCAGGAGATCAGCGGGGACTTCTACGACGTGTTCAGGGCCACGGCGGCAGCCAGGGCGGCGGCCAGCGCCCGAGCCGGGGCGGCGGCCAGCGCGGACGACAGCGCCCAAGACGAGGACGGCGACGAGTGGGCGATCGCGATCGGGGACGTGTGCGGCAAGGGCCAGGACGCCGCCGCCATGACCGCGGCGGCCCGGCACGCGATCCGCGCCCTCGCGCACGTGCACTCATCGCCCGCGGACGTGCTCGCCGCGGCGAACGAGGTCCTGCTCGCGGGGGACTACGACGAGCGTTTCGTCACCGTGAAGCTTGCGTTCCTGCGGCAGCGTGATCACCGGCTGCAGGTGCGCCTGGGCGGTTCGGGTCACCCCGGACCCGCTGTCGTGCGGGCCGACGGGCGGGTGGAGATCATGGAAGGCGAGGGGCTGCCGCTTGGCTTGTTCGGCGACGCCAAGCCGAGCTGTCTTGACCTCGAGCTTGCCGAAGGCGACCTGCTGTTCTTCTACACCGACGGGGTGACCGAGGCAAGGAACGCGGACTCGGAGATCTTCGAAGACCGGCTCGCCGACGCGCTCGCCGCGACGGCAGGGCGCTCCGCGGCGGAGACCGTGCGCGCCGTCCAGGAGCTCGTCACCACGTTCTCGCAGGGCGAGCTCAGGGACGACGTCACGATCCTCGCGGT
>JASHXJ010000165.1 GCA_030043595.1 Trebonia sp. | reverse complement strand
ACTCTGCAACGTGTCGAGGTCGCCTCTGCTGAACGCCTCGAATCCCGCACGTACCAGATCTTCGTTTGGATGCGCCATTGCCGCTCTCCCGTCCAGAGACCGAAATCATCGTGGTCCCTGCTGGCCGGCCCGTCAATCCTCAGGCCCGTTTCATTGTCGCCAGCCAGGCCGGCGCGCCATTGTCGTGATATCGGGTCTCAACCCGGTCCGGTTCAATCGCGGTGACGGACCATCCACTGCCGGGACTGAAGGCCGCTCTCAGCTCTTCCTGGCTGACGGGGTGCGGGCCAGTACCGGGACCAATGTCGCTGAAGCACAGCACGTACAGGGTGCCATCGTGCCCGGTCACCGATGCCAGGCTCGCCACGTATCCCGGCCGCTCGTCGCCGTCGAAGGTGTGGAACAGTCCGCAGTCCAGTACCGTCTCGAACCTGCGCCCCAAACGCTCTAGGTGCAACGCGTCGGCCGCTGCGAACTCAACCCCGATCCCACGATCGCCGGCCTTCACCCGGGCGATCGCCAGTGCCGTCTCGGCCACGTCGACACCCAGAACTGGCAATCCCAGCGAGGCGACGTACAGGGCGTTCTCTCCAGTTCCGCATCCCGCATCCAGCACCGCTCCGGCGAATCCGCCTGCGGACGCCAACCGCACTATCGCTGGCTGCGGCCGTCCGGTATCCCAAGGCGCGGGGCCGTCGTGGTAGGAGGCATCCCAAGGCAGCCCCGACAGCCGTTCGTGACTGGTCGGCTGACGGCCACCGAACGGGTCGCCTGCGAAGGTTCCTGATCGCTCCGGCAACGTCCTCCCCTCCCCTGCCTCTCCCACTCCCCCTCCTGCGACTGATCTTGCCAGCGTCACACCGTATGCACCTAGAGACCACTGTCTTCACTCCAGCCCCTTTCTCGTCTGTCACGCCAGTCCCTCCCGTTGGCTTTGTATGCGGCCCAACCACTTTGGCGGTCGTTTTGTCCTGTTATGTCGTGCGGAACACATACAAAGACGAACACGAGGGGCTGATGTGACCGGGGCTGTAATGCCGGCAGGGCATTTCCCAGTATCCAACGAGGTCGGGAGGGCGCTGGGTATTCGCTGGGCGAGACCGCGAGCGCGCTAGCGCCGATGGCGAAGGCACACGCTTAGTTACGCGAGACCACGACCGGCGCGGCTGCCTCGCGGAAAGCGCCGGGGCGGAGCGGGGTGCCGAGCACCTGGCGGACGAGGTTGCGGTGGGCGGCATGGAGGGTGCGGACCGCCGCCGGAGTGATGCCGGGCTTGACAGGGAGGCGATTGCCCCGGGGGCGACCGGGCTTGACCGGGATCCACAGGTGGCCAGGATCGCTGCCCTCGAGCTCGGCGATGATCGCTCCGCGGGCGACGAGCCACCGGCTGAGGATATGCACGGTCTGGTCACTGAGGGGGCACGAGCCATCGGCGAGTTCGACCCGTGCGTCGCCGTCCAGGTGCAAGGACCGGACCTTGAGCCGGGCAAGCTCGGGGACGTTCCGGTCAGTGTCGGCGACGAGCGCGGCGACGGCGGCGCTGCGCAGCGCTGCCACGGCGTCGACGTAGACGGGCGTGCGCAGCGCCAGCTCACGGAGCAGGCGCTTGGTATCCCAGGGGGTTAGCCGGTAGCCGAGGGCGGGGGGCCGGGTGCCGAGGCGGTTCGGAAGGCCGAGGAATTCGGCGAAACCGTTGTACGAATCGATGCGCACGCGCATCGAGTTGGGGTAGGCGGCCGCGTCGCGGCCGCGCAGCGGGGTTCGGGTGCGTGTCTTGCCGGCGGCCGCATCGGACAGCCATGCGCCGGCCCGCGCGGGGTCCATGAACTCCCCCACGGTGATGTCGATGGTGTCGGCTGCGTCCAGGGCATGGTGCAAGTACTCGGTGAGGAAGTGCCTGCGGATGCGGCGCGTGCTGACAGCGAACTCGTGATCGGCCAGGTGACGGACGAAGGCGTCTATGGCCTCCTGCGCGGGCGTCCCGGCGTGCGGAGCTGACATAGAAGTAGAATATTTGTTCGGTATGATAAAAGCAAGAGACCTCTCCCCCGACACGCCGAAGGCGGCTCCGGCTTATGCGTGGCCATCGCGCTGGCCGTCGCTGGCTGGCGCTACCGCGCTGGTCCGAGGGGAAAGCCCGGGAACGGGCCGGGCTGAACCAACCCCCTGCCGGTCACCTGCGCGGCAGGGGCGGGACACGCCTCTTGCTGTTATCAGCGGCGGGGATGGTGGATGGAGTCAGCGGTGAGGAGAGCCTCTTGCTGTTATCAGGGGCGGGACGGGGCGGGGCCGGCCGTAATCAGGGGCGAGCCGGCCGGCCACGCCCCTTGCTGTTATCAAATTTGGCAGTGCATCGCCGCAGCGTGTTCCGACCCTGGACACGCCTGCGCACGGCGAGCCATCCTGGCAGATGTGAGCATCGGCGGCACACTGGCCGGCGCGCGGCACCGGGAAGGGCTGACCGTCGCGGAAGTCAGCGCGCGCACCTGCATCCGAGAGGGCCTGA
>JASHXJ010000164.1 GCA_030043595.1 Trebonia sp. | reverse complement strand
TAGGCGGCGGCAGGTGCCGCGGACAGGAGGCGACTCATGACCAACTCCGGCGTCAAGGTCCGCCGCGTTTACGACGAGCCGTCCTCCGGCGACGGCACGCGCGTGCTGGTCGACGTGGTGTAGCCGCCGGGCTGAGCAAAGACGCCGCGCGCCGCCGAGCTGGAGATGGCCGGCCCGCGCGAGGCCCTCGCCAGGCGCGGCGCGCTGGCCGCGAACGGGCCGGTCAACCAGGCGTGACCCGGAATATGGGCCAGCCGATCTCGGTCAGCCACGACTCTTCGTCGGCGGTGTCGGCGGGGCCGGCCAGGTATACCTCGCGCACCGGCCCGGCGATCGCCAGGGCGTTGTCGGTGATGTAGGCGCCGAGCCGGCCGTAGGTGACGTCGAGCTCGCTGTGCGGGCCCCGGTGCACGGTCACGGCCAGCTCCGCCGCGGGCAGCTCAACCGCTCCTACCCGGCCGGTGGCGGGCGGCTGGCTGACCTGGCGGTACACCGTCATGGTGCCGCGCTTGCCGGTGAACACCTCGTTGTCGTACAGTCCGCCGGGCGGGCCGACGTCCGCGCGCCCGGCGAGCGCGGCATCGAGTTCGTCCATCGCCGCGAAGTACCAGGCCGCCAGGCTGCTCCTGTCGCAGGTGCCGGTGATCCCTGCCACCGTCACCGCCGGCACCGACCGCAGCGCAACGGACAGCGGCGCCGGATCCGGCTGGAGCAGGCGGCGCAGCGTGGAGACGGCCGCCTTCGTTCTGTCTAGCTGGGACTCCAGCCTGTGCAGGTGGGCCGCGATCAGTGCGGCGCGCGCATCCGGGTCAGGAGCGGCCAGCACCTGTCCCACTTCGCGCAGCGGCATGCCCAGCTCACGAAGCTGGTAGATGACCTGCGCGGCCGGGATCTGCGCGCTGGTGTAGTACCGGTAGCTGCTGCTGGGATCGATCGCCGCAGGTTCCAGCAGTCCGGCCTGGTGGTAACGGCGCAGTGTCCGGATGCTCAGCCGCGTCAGCCGGGCGAACTCGCCGATGGTCAGACCTGTTCGCATGACTGTACTGTGCACCCTCGCGCCGGGGGAGACTCAAGCCGGGCACGTGTCGGCGCGGCCTTGACCCTCTCCCGGGGAGAGACCACAGGCTGGCAGCATGACAGACACACAGTCCGGGGCAGCACTGCCCGCGCCAGTGGCGGAGTTCGTCTCTGCCGTCAACCGATTCGACGCGGCCGGCATCGCCGCCGTGTTCACCGAAGACGCCCTAGTCAACGACGCCCGCAGGGAGTTCAGCGGCCGTCCCGCCATCCGCCGCTGGGTTGAGCGGGAAATCACCGGCGACAAGGTCACGATGAATGTCAGCGAGGTCCGCTTCCACCGCGGGGCCGTCATCGTGGACGCCGTGATCGACGGCGAGTACGACAAGACCGGGCTGCCCGACGTGGTGGTGCTCACGCACTACGTCGCGATCGCGGGTGACCAGATCGCGCAGATGATCATCATCCGCAACGAGCCGGCACCCGCCTGGGCGGCCGGCGAGGCCGGGGCCTAGCCAGCGTCGGCTGCCTGCTGCCGGAATGCGGCGGCGATAGCCTGGTGGCGCTGCTCGACCATCGGGTACCAGTCCGGGTGGGTGAGCGCGTACAGGTCACCGCGCTTGATCGCGCGGACCACCACGGCCCCGGCGTCTTCGGGGTTGATCCAGCGGTAGACCGGGTTGTCCTCCAGCTCGATGTCAATGTCGGCCAGCGCGCCGTCGGCTAGCCGCGCTGGCCGGTTGCGCGAGCTCCTCCCGATGTTGGTGTGCACCGTCCCCGGGCACAGCACGGACACCCCCACTGCTGACCCCGCGGCCGCGAGCTCCTCGGCGAGCACCTCGGTGAGCGCCACCACGCCGTACTTGGCGACCGCGTAGGCGCCGAGCCGCGCATGCGCGACCAGGCCAGCCATCGACGCGGTGTTGACGATGTGCCCGCCGTCGGGGTTGGCCGACAGGATGGGCAGGAACGTCTGGACGCCGTGGATGACCCCGTAGAGGTTCACGCCGAGCATCCAGTGCCAGTCGTCCATCGTCAGGTCGGCGATCGCGGCCATCGGCCCGATGCCGGCGTTGTTGCAGACGACGTGCACGGTGCCGAACCGGTTGGTCGCTTCCTTCGCGAGCGCCCGGACGCTGTCGACGTCGCTGACGTCGGCGCGTATCCCGATCGCGCCGAGCTCGCTGGCCGTCTTGTCCAGCGCGGCTTGCTCGATGTCGGCGATGATCACCCGCATGCCCTCGGCGGCGAGCTGGGTGGCAATGCCCTTGCCGATTCCCGACGCGCCACCGGTGACCACGGCGACCTTCCCGCTCAGCTCCGGCAGTCCGCTCATCAGGCACCCTCCTGGATTACTGGTCGTAGCGCAGCGGCCGACGGGGCGATCCCGAGCCGCTTGAGTTTGCGGTAGATGGTCGCCCGCGAGATGCCCAGGTCACGGGCGGCGGCCTCGCGATCCCAGCCCGCGTCGCGCAGCGCGGTGAGCAGCGCCTGTCGTTCGGCCCGCTCCAGCCCGGCGAGGCGCCGCCCGCGCGCGGCGCCCGGGAAGCCGCCGGGCAGGTCGTCGAGGGTGATGTCGCAGGACATCGAGCGGACCAGCGCGGTCGCTATCACCTGGCGCAGCTGGCGGACGTTCCCTGGCCAGTCGCTGGCCGCGAGCGCGGCGAGCGCCTCGGGG